>BCRI01000022.1 GCA_001552515.1 Sphaerimonospora mesophila NBRC 14179 = JCM 3151 | reverse complement strand
ACTGTCACCGATTATGCCGAGGGCCTTGCCGACACGCTGCTGACCGGTGATGAGCTAGGGGGGCGGGTCGCGACCTACTCTCTGGAGTATTCCGACGGGACGCGCCACAGTGAGCCCATACTCCGGCGCTTCCAGATTCAGCAGACGAGGATCGGCTGGTCGGCGAGCGCCTTCGCGGCGATGCCCGCATCGGATGTCGAGATCTTTTCGACCGCCTCCGAGGCGTTCGATTGCGGTCGTATGCCACGGAAAACCGCAGGGCGCTCGGAGACGCGGCAGATATCCGGTCGCGAAGCTCAGGCGGTGGGGGGGAAGGACCTCGAGCTCCGGTGGATGTACGCTCTGGAGAACCCCTTCCCCGACAAAACGGTTTCACGACTCGTCTTCGAAGGCGGGCGCGAGCGAGTAGTCCTCTATGCGATCTCCTCGACACGTCTCCGCGAGCATCCCCTGCGCGCCCGTACGAGGAGGAAGGTAAGACTCCCGGTCCCGGCCGGGGCGAGGTTCAACGAGATCGGGGAACTCGAGGGCGTTCAGATCGACCTCGGCTCCGTCATCTCGGCCCGCCGTGCTCTGGACTACGACCAGAGCAGGTGGGACAGCGCCCAGGCGGTGGTGGAGCCCGAACTCTCCGACACCGACGTCGTGATCGAATATGCCGCGCACCCGTCCGGGCGGCTCTATCTCAGCGGCGCGGAAACGGTCGTCTACGATCTGTCCGAACTGGAAGGTCCCGATCCGGGCGAGAACGTGGTCCCGATTCCCCCGGCGAACCTACCCGTTCGCGTCGAGATCGTAGACGCCGACACCGGGGAACTGCTTCCCGCGCGTGTGCATATGCACGGTGTGGCCGGAGAGTACCTGCCCACCCGGGGCCACCACCGAAAGGTGAACCCGTACTGGTTCGAAGACAACTACGGGGAGCACATCAACGTGCAGAACCAGTACGGGTACGTGGAAGGCTCCTTTGAGGTCGAGCTCCCGATCGGCTCGGTCTTCGTGGAGGTGCTGAAGGGCTTCGAATACCCGACGCATCGGTCGATCGTGGAGGTGACGTCAGAGACACGTGTCCTTCGCATCGAGTTGCGCCGGTTACTGCACTGGCGAGAGTCGGGGTGGGTGTCCGCGGACACACATGTGCACTTCCTCAGCCCGAGCACCGCTCTGCTGGAGGGGCGGGCAGAGGGAATCAACGTCGTCAACCTCCTCGTGGCCCAGTGGGGCGAGATGTTCAGCAACGTCACCGACTTCGATGGCGCGACGACCCTGGGCGAAGCCGAGCCGGGCGGTGGTGGCGAGTTCCTGGTGCGCGTGGGTTCCGAGAATCGATCTCAGGTTCTCGGCCACATCTCCCTGTTGGGATACTCGGGCTCGCTGATTCATCCTCTGTCGACGGGCGGCCCCACTGAGTCGGCGATCGGGGATGCACTGGAGTCATCGCTTTCCGTCTGGGCCAGGCAGTGCATCCGTCAGGGCGGGATGGTCGTGATTCCGCACTCCCCGCATCCGCAGGCGGAGCGGGCCGCCACGATCGTCCTCGGACTGGTCCATGCCATCGAGATGAAGGTGCACAATCCGCGTCATCCCGAAACGGACCACCACGTCAGCCCGTACGGCTTGGCGGACTGGTACAAGTACCTCAATCTGGGTTATGAGATCCCGTTGGTCGCGGGGTCCGACAAGATGCGGGCGACGGATCTGCTGGGCGGCATCAGGACGTACGCGCTCCTCGGGGACGGCCGCGAACTCACCTATGACAACTGGATGCGCGCGGTACAGGACGGGAACACATTCGTAACGGTAGGTCCCTTGGTCTCCATGAGCGTGAACGGAGTCGTTCCCGGACGATCAGTCGATCTGCCGGCAGGCGGAGGCACCGTGACGGTCTCCTGGAAGGTGGAATCGGCTGTCCTGCCGTTCACCTCGGTGGAGATCATACGGAACGGGACGGTGGCCGAGGAGATTCGCTTCGCCGACGTGATGAGGGCCGAGGGCGAATACGAATTGCGAGTCACCGAACCGAGCTGGGTGGCCGTGCGGGTGCGCGGCAGCTATCGCGGAGATCCGCACGATGTCGCGGCCCACACGAGCGCGGTACAGGTGTCGGTGGACGGGGTCCGTACCTTCGCCCCGCACGACGCGGTCAGGGTTCTGGATCAGATCCTCGGAGCCATCACCTATGTCGACACGCTGGGCGCCACAAGGGACGCGGCCTCGGCACGGCGCCTCCGGGCCGAGATGGAGACGGCTTACAACAGGCTGCATCAACGTCTTCACCGCGCGGGCGTCTTCCACGATCACGGCACTCCGTCCGGCGGCGACCAGGTTCTGCGCGGACATCCCGAGCTCTGAGAGCCGCGGCTCGCGGTTGTCGTTCCCGCCGTCGCGGGGGGCGGAAGAGGCGGGTCGGCGTCGTCGGCCCGCCTCTTCCGACTCTCGGCGAATGGATTCGCCCGATCGCCGGCTCAGATGTGCCCATTACGGCCGGCGACGATCCCGGATGCGGCCTGTACGACCATGGCGGCGAGGAGCAGAGCCAGGGAAGTCGCCCAGCCACCGGTGGCGGCGTAAAGGAAACCCACACCGATCGGTCCGATGGCGCCCAGTAGATAACCGGCACTCTGCGCAATCGCCGATAGTTGTGCCGCCGCGAAAGGTGTGGAGGTGCGGAGTGTGAAGAGCGTCAGCGCCAGTGGAAAGACTCCGTTGCCGACGCCGAGCAAGAACGCCCACAGCCAGGCTCCGCCGGCGGGGTCGACCAACAGGCCGGCCAGTCCGATCCCGGCGCAGATCGTCAGCCCGAGTGCCCACCACTGCTGGTGTGCGTGTCGCGCGGCTATTTGGGGAACGACGAAAGCGACCGGAACACCGACGAGAAGACTGACGGCCAGCAACACGCCGGCATTGACGGCGTCGACCCCCGCGTCTCTGTAAATGGTGGGCAGCCAACCGACGACCGAATATCCCAGGCAGGACTGGGTGCCGAAGAAGAGCGTTATCGCCCAGGCGCGCGGGCTCTTCCACACCTGCGGCGAAGACGTACGAGCGCGGTGTGGCGTTTCGGGGAGTTCGGTTCGCTGAGCGGGCTCGCGTCGACCCCGGCGTGATGCTCCACCCCACACGAACGCGGCGAGCATCACCGGAAGCGACCACATGCCAAGGGCCGTACGCCATCCGGCCACTTCGGAGACAGGTGCTGTCAGGCCTGCCGCAAGGGCGGACCCACCTGCCAGCGCGGCGGTGTAGAGACCTGTCACGTAGCCCACCCGCGTCGGGAAGCGCTGCTTTACGACAACGGGTATGAGCACGTTCGCGACGGCGATGCCGCCGCATGCGATCGCCGTCCCGGCGAACAGGGGACCGACATGGCCCTGCAGGCGAAGGAGGAGGCCGGCGGCGAGCGCGCAGGTGGCCAGGCCGATCATCCGATTGAGACCGATCCGACGCATCAGCAGCGGCCCGAGACCGCCGAGCCCCGCGAAGCTCAGCACCGGCAGCGCGTTGAGCAGCCCGGCCGCCGCCGGCGTGAGCCCCGTCATCGCCTGCACCTGCTCCAGCACAGCGCCGAGGCTGGCGATCGCGGTCCGGAGATTGGCCGCGATCAAGACGACCGCGACCATCAGTACGGCGGTTGCTTTGGATCCCCGCAGTCTTTCCTCCGTTTTCTGTTCGTATTCGGATATATGTTCGCCTTGACAGGCGTCGCCCATGACCGATCAGTACGGTCGGGTAGGTCCCGCAACGGGTGACGCCCTACTCGAAGGGGTTGCCGGGATCGTCCATCTCCGTCACACCTGCGCGATCGATCGCACCAGCAACGCGAGCGCGGACAACGTCGCCATGGCCAGCACCGCTCCCCGTGTCCGCCCGTTGTCCACGAACTTTCTGAGACGGCCGGAGACCATGAAGCCCGCCACCATCGGGAGGATGGCCCAGGCCGCGAACTCCAGGTGCATCCTGGCGATTTGACCGCTCAGGAGCAGTCCGAGCAGGGACAGGGCCGTGCCGAAAAAGAAGAACCATCCGAGGGTGGAGCGGAGTTGTGCCCCGGGGGCCCGCTGGAACAGCAGGGCCATCGGAGGGCTTCCGATCGAGGTCGCCGTCCCGGCAGCGCCGCTGAGGAACCCGGCCACCAGCAGGGATCGCGTCGTGACGGTCGGTCTCCACCTGATGACGCTGACGGTGACCGCCAGCAGGACGGCGATGGCGACAGTCGTGGCCAGCGCCCGGGCCGAGAACCACACCACGGCTGCCAGCCCTGCCCCGGTGCCCACGGTTCTGCCGAGCAACGCCCAGCCGAGCCCCTCCCATCGGACCTGCACACGTTCTCGGATGGCCATCAACAGCGGCAGCGGCACGCCGATCAGAATCAGCGCCGCCGGCAGCAGCTCCGGATCGATCATGGCGATGATGGGCGCGGCGATCAGGCCGAGACCGAATCCCGTGCTGCCTTGGATCACGGCACCAAGGAAGATGACGAGCACGAGCCATGCCATGGGCTGGGTGCCGATTCCCGCGATCGTCGTCACCCAGCCCACGGCTCACGCACACCGGCTCACAGGACGACCCACTCGACTTCTCGATCGGTCATGCGCTCGGACCCGGTCGGGGTGACGAGGACGTTGTCCGAGATGGTGATGCCGCCGACCGCTGCCTGCTCGGCAGGGTCGTCGATCGTGATGTGGGGATGCAGGCTCAGCACCATTCCAGACCGAAGCAGGGCATCGTTCCCCGGGATCCAGGGGGTCTCCAACGTGTCGATTCCGATGCCGTGCAAGGTGTACCGGGGGCTGTTCGACGCCGGATAACCCCACTTCGCGTAGACACGATCGCGAGCGGCGGCGACATCGCTCGCCTGCACACCCGGTTTGATCGCCTCCACGCACGCGGAGAACGTCTCTCGCTGCAGGTCCCAGTACCGCTGGGCTCGGGGTGACGGCTCCCCGAAGCTGAAGCAGCGGCGAAGCTCCACCCAATAGCCCGACGGCCCGGCCCACTCCAGGTCGATCACGATGATGTCGTCGCGTTCGATCACGGCATCGCTGCCCCCGCCGAAATACCGAAACGGCGGCCGGCTCATCGTCGCGATGCCGTCGAGACAGCCGAACTGCCGTACCAGGCGGTGAGCCTCGGCCAGGACATCGCGCTCCGGTACGCCCGGCCGGATCTCGGCGGCGAGGGCGCCGAAGACCTTCCGCAGGATCTCAGACGTCTCCCGCAGGTTGGCCAGCTCCACCTCGCTCTTCACCGCGCGAACGTCGTCGAACAGCGGTGTCGCGTCCGTCAGCGTCGCGTCACGAAGACTGCTCTCGATGCTCCGCAGCTCACCCGCGCCCATGGCGATCTGGGCACCCACAAGGCCGATCGAACCGCTGGACAGGCCGAGATCGGCCAGGACCGAGGCGACCTCCGGTCCCGGGTCGTGCGCCATCCGGAATTCCTTGATCCAGCCCGCGGCCTGCGCCCGGTCGGTGCCCCATAGGGGATCTCCGATGTAGACGGCGTCCCCCACGCGAGGCAGGACGATCAACGCCCAACCGGCCCACACAAAGGTGTCTGAGACGTACTGGATGCGGCCACGAGCGACTTCGTCGCCACGGCCGCAAACGAGCATCGCATCGAGCCCGTTGCTCTCCATCACATGACGAAGCGCTTCATCGCGCCGCGACCGCTCGCCGCTCGGGGTGATGTGGCTCAAGCGTGCTTCAGACATACTGCTTACCCGCTTCCTTCTTGTTCTGATCGATGCGATATGACTTCGCGAAGATGCGATAGCCCCTCCTGCTCGAGAGCGGGGCCCACAACGGTCACATCGCGGTCGCCGGCCTCTGTCACCGACGTGGTTCTCAAAACGAGTTGGCCGCCCGGGCGGGGCATCAGCCGGTATGTGGCGTGCACGCCGGTGCCGAACACGATCCGGCTCACTCCCGCGAAGAACGCGCCGGAAGAGCACATCGCGCACGGCTCGCTACTGGCGTACAACGTCGCCCCCCGCACTTCGGGAGCGCCCCACTCGCGGACCGCCTCGCGCAGGGCCGCCAACTCGGCGTGCATGGAGAAGTCGCCCGTGGACCGCTGGGTGTTGATCGCCTTCGCCAAGATCTGCCCCGAGGCCGACACGACCGTCGCGGAGAACGGCCGCTCACCGGCCTCCCCTGCCCGCCTGGCGCGTACGAATGCCTCACGCAGGAAGCCCCGGTCGCTTTCCGTAAGGGAATCCTCGCCGACCGGCGGCCGCTCGGAGTCCGCGGTCAAGGCATCACCTCCCCGCCGTTGGGGTGGAACGTCTGCCCGGTGTAGAAGTCACCGCCGGGGGTGGAGGCGATGAGGACCGCGGTGGCCGAGACCTCCTCCACCTTTCCGAACCGCCCCATCGGGATCTCGCGGAGCTTTCGCTCCAGCCATGCCTGGCTCACGCGAGCCGTTCCGGGCGTCTTCTCGGTTTGTATGCGTCCGGGTGCGATCGCGTTGATCGTCACTCCGGACCCCGCGAACTCCAGCGCCAACGAGCGCGTCAAACCGATCAGTCCGGCCTTGGCGGTCGCATAGTGAGCCTGCTCGTAGCCACCCTTGACACCCAACTGAGAGGCGATGTTGATGATGCGGCCGAAGCCGCGCTCCAGCATTCCAGGGATCACCCGGCGGATACACCTGAAAGCCGAGTGGAGATTCAGATCGATGGTGCTGTGCCAGCGCTCGTCGTCGAGATCGAGGAAGGGGATGTTCTTTCCGCCTCCGGCGTTGTTGACCCAGATGTCGATCGGGCCCAGTTCTTGTTCGGTTTCATCGACCAGCCCCTGAACGAACCGCTCATCCGTGATGTCTCCCGGGTACAGGAGAGCCATACCACCCGATTCCGTCACCTCGCGGTAGGCGCTCGCGGCCTCGATCTCGTCATCGAGCCCGTTGATCACCACCTTGGCACCCTCCCTCGCCAGGGCGACCGCGATGCCACGACCGATTCCCCGTGTCGATCCGGTGACGACGGCCACTTTTCCTGTCAATCCTGTGGACATATCCGTTCCTCTCGTGAAAGGGGATCGACCAGAGCGAATCGTCAAATTCTGACGAGCCGGCCCGAAGCGATATGAAGGTGGCCTCAGGCCGAGTGCCGCTCATCGACGAGTTCACGAATGCCCGCTGATATCGACACGGACGTCGTCCAGCAATGTCAAGACGTTCACGGTCCCGACCGCGTTGACGGCCATGACGATTTCCGGGTTCTGAAGGTGCAACGTCGGCCCGGAAACGGCTGCTAGGTGGAAAACGAGGTCGGGTGCCGGCGCGGACAGCCTCTCCTGAACCATCCGCCTGTCTCGGATGTCGATCTCCTCGACAGGCCCGAAGTCCAGGACCGTGTGCCCTCCTTGGATCAGGGCGATCCTCAAGCGGCTGCCGATGAAACCGTCGGCGCCGGTCACCACGACTTTCAAAGACCTTCCTCACGTTGGTCGCCGCGACCGCGGCGATCGGCTTTTCAGGTCGACTGGCTCTTGGCCGCGTGCTCGGCCTGACTGTATCGATGCGGTTCCGCGGTGGAGTAAACAGCGTCGTGTATGCCGGTTCGCTTTACCGTCGCCTTGTAGAGGAGAACTCCGAGGAGCAGGATCAGGGCGATGTAGACCGGGAAGACCCAATACAGGTTCTTCGAGTTCAGCCACACGAGGAGGTAGGACGCCGTGCCACCGAAGCAGGCCACGCCCAGTGAGTAGCCGATGCCGATCGCGGTGACCCTGTGTCCGGCGGGCACGAGCGACGCCGAGATCGCGTTGAAGAACGAGAGCGCGAAGGGAAGGATGACCGCCCCACCGGCCATGGCCATCACGAAGGCGGCGACTCCCGGGTTCGCATACAGGAGAAGAACGAACGCACACGGAATGGACAGCAGACGGGTCCACACGAAGGTTCTGCCCATGCCGAAGTGGTCGGCGAGCTTACCCACCACCGGAGTCATGATCATGAGAACGACCGTGAGCAGACTGGTGAGACCGAAAATCAGCGTGCCGCTCTCGCCGAACACTGCGCGTGCGGTGCTCGGCACCCCCGAGTTCCATCCGTAGTTGAGGACCTGGGTGCCGCCCACGACGAGGATCACGGCAAGGACGGCGAGCGGATTGGCTCGTACCGCCCGCAGGACTTCCCTCGAAGATCGATGCTGCGTCTTCTCCACGTCGACGGTCTCCGGCAGGTTTCTGCGCAGCCAGAGCACGCCGAAGCCGATGATGCCGCCGGCGATGAAGGGGATACGCCAGCCGCCGTTCTCCATGCCCGTGTCCCCGAGGAAGAGCGCGGAGAAGAAGGCGATCAACGATGCCAGCAGGACGCCGACATTCGAACACAGCTGAAGAAGACCGGCGTACCACGCCTCCTTGCCCTTGGGAGCGATTTCCAGGCCGTACGAGGCCATGATCGGCTGCTCTACGCCGATCGACATGCCCTGAAGCAGCCGAAGTGACACCAGGAGGACGGCCGCCCATATGCCCAGGGTGTCCGCGGTGGGCATGACCCCCATCAGAAACGAGAAGAGCGACATCGCGCCGACGGACCACAGCATCATCGGCTTGCGTCCGATACGGTCGGCCACGGGTCCGAAAATGACCGCGCCGAGCGGGCGGGCCGCGAAGGCGACCCCGAAAATGGCGAGAGCGTTCAGAGTGCTCTGCACGGGTCCCTGACCGGGGAAGAACTGGGGACCTATGTACGCGGCGACCAGCCCGTAGATCATCCAGTCGAAGTTCTCGATGGCCTGGCCACCGCCGATTGCCAGGAACTGGCGAATATGGAGGCTTTTGCGAGCCTGCGTTGTTGGTTGCATGAGACCTCTCCAGGGGGTGGATGGCTCCGAGAGGGGATGCTGGTATACGGCATCCTGGTATCGCATATTCGATGTGTCAACCCTCTTGTGCAAACCACGCGCGTCTGCTAGATGGGCCGTCCACCGCTGAACCATGAGCCGCTGCGGGCGGCGCGGCTCTGGCATGGAGAAGTCGTCGCGGACCGGTGCCACGGCACTGTGTGGGCTGGTGCGAGGCCCGGCGGGAGAGGCGTCGGTGTGACCGCTGCCGGATCGCCTTCATGGGCCTCGGAGAGCCCGCCGGAGGCTCGATGAGGCCGCCGGATCATGATCGGCCGGCGGATGTTCGAGGTGGGCCGGGACCCTTGACATGTCGCAATATGAGATACCAGGATGCCTGGTGTGGGCGTTCTCGCTGGAGTTCGGCCGATGTCCCGGAGAAACGTCCTTGTACAACGAACCAGGCCGGCGAAAGACCTGAGCATCCATTCACGGAGTAACGACGAACGAGACCGGGCGCAGAACCGAGGGCTGCGACCGAATCGCTCCGGGTGCGGTCGCCGCGAATCCGTCCTTCAGGTCCTGCTCGGCGGGCCGTACAGGGCGACCTGAAACGCTCCGAGCCGATGGCCCGGCCATTCCCCCGTCCCCAGGCGTCGCACCACAGCGAGAGGATCCGGTATGACCACCATTGCCGAGACGATCAGGGCAGGCCGGCCACTTGGCCAGGACGTCCCGGTCATCAGCGGCCACACGCATGTCGGTGCCGGCTGGAATCTTCCCGTCATCGACGGCAGCGGAGATTCGATCCTCGGATCGATGGACCGCTGTGGCATCGATATCAGCTGCATCAGTTCGATGGGGTCCCTGTCCTCAGATCTCGAGGGCGGCAACGCAGAAGTCGCCCGTGAGGTCGAACGACATCCGGACAGGTACATCGGGACACCTGTCTTCAATCCGCACTACCCTCGCGAGTCGCTGCGGGAGTTGGAACGCTACTTCAGCCGACCGGGCTTTGGGATGATCAAGGTCCATCCCAAGTTCCATTCCTATGCGATGGACGGTCCCGACTACGACCGAGCCTGGGCCTTCGCGGCCGAGAGAAGAATTCCGGTCCTGGTGCACACCTGGGATCAAGGCGATGGAGTGGATCACCCCCTACTGGCCGCCACCGTGGCGTCGCGGTATCCCCGGGTTCCCCTGCTCCTCGCTCACGCGGGTGGAACGCCGGCCGGTGTCAAGGTGGCGACCACCGTGGCCAAGGAACATCCCAACCTGTACCTCGAGACCTCCACGGGCCAGGGCCACCGCGGCTTCATCGAGTTCCTTGTCGATGCGGTCGGCGCCGAGAGGGTCATGTTCGGCACTGACGCGATCTACCTCGACGACGCCGGGCAGCTAGGTCGCGTCGCGGGAGCCGAGCTGAGTGAAGCCGACAAACGCAAGATCCTTGGCGGCAACCTGTTGAGACTGCTACGCGCGGCCGACGTCCAGTCCCTTCCGGCTCTGGAGAGGTTGCAATGACCACGATCTCCTTCTTCGACTGCAACGCGACGCTGGGCAATCCCACGGCACTGACGTACGGCAGCAGGTTCCCGACTCCCGATTCGCTGATGAAGGAGATGGCGAAGTTCGACATCGACGAGGCTCTCGTCGTGGATTTCGCCGCCAAGGAGCTCGACTACAAAATCGGCAACGAGCGCGTTCTGTCAGCCGTGGAAGACCGGCCGGCGCTCCACCCCGTCGCCACCATCTTTCCCGACTACGGCGACTCCGAGGACCACATCGAATATCTGTCGAGGCTCCTCGATCGGGGTTGTCGTGCCGCCCGTCTCTATCCGAACGCGATCGACGAGATCAATGAGGAGTACATCTTCGGGAGGATGTATCCGTTCCACCCGGATGTCGTCGGACCGATCTGCGAGGTCCTCCAGGAGCGACGGGTCCCGCTCTTCGTGGAAATGGACCAGGTGCGCTGGGACGAGGTGTACGACATCTGCCGCAACTACCCTCGGCTTCCCATGGTTCTGCTGAATCTGAGGTACCGGCACAAGCGAAGCCTCTTCGCAGGTCTGACGCGCTACCCCAATCTTCACTTTGACATCTCGTGCTACACGCTCTACCGCGGGCTGGAGCAGGTCTGCCGGGCGTTCGGGCCGGAGCGAATGCTCTTCGGCACCCGTCTGCCCAGATGGAATGCGTTGTGGACGATCGCGATGGTGATGTTCGCGGAAATCGGCGACGCCGACAAGCAGGCGATCGCCGGTGACAACCTGCGACGGCTCCTCGCAGGGGCGCGAGCGTGATTCGATCCGTCCCTCACGCCCGCCGGGACGGTGTCGATCGTCGTCGGACACCCTGACTCGGCGGCCGGTGGTGAGCACACCGGAAGGGCCGTCGATCACCGACGGCCTCGCGGGCCGGACCGCGCCCCGCCATACCGATCAAGACATGGGTGACGCCACCGGTGAAACGGTCAGGACGTCGCCCGGATCTTCACGCCGCAGCCGCGCCGCCCCAGGGCGGCGCGGCTGTTTGACGTGCATGGCTCTAGATTTTGGTGTTCTGGCACGCTAGTATACCAAAGACGCTCGCGCTGCTCCCGAGGAGTGAGGCAAGTGAAAGCGAGTGTGAAAGGTGGACCATGTTCGATGCTGTTGTCCGCCGCGGATCCATCGTGTCGGCCCAAGAGACGAGGCCGGGGGATATCGCGATCAAGGACGGGAAAATCGTTGCGGTGTTGGCGCCTGGCACGCCGGTCGTCGCGGAGCACGAGTACGACGCCACGGGCTGCTATGTCCTTCCCGGCGCCGTCGATGTGCACGTGCACAGCCGAGCTCCGGCCCGTCCCGACCGCGAGACCTGGGAGTCGGCCACGCAGGCGGCCGCACGGGGCGGCATCACCACCATCGTCGAGATGCCGACGAGTGATCCGGCCGCGAGCACACCGGCCGTGCTCCGGAACCGTGTGCGTACGGCGCTGCAGAGCGCCCATGTCGACTTCGCCCTGTACGCCGGCGGAGTCACGGGAAGTGCGCGTGCCGCCGCCGAGCTGGCGGCTGAGGGCATTGTCGGCTTCAAGATCCTTTCCCACTCGCCGCCACCCAACCGGGAACGCGAGTTCGTGGGGCTGTGCGCCGTCTCCAACGCCCAGTTGTACGAGTCTCTCCAGGCGATCGCCGGCACCGGCCTGCCGTGTGCCGTGCACGCCGAGGATGAGTCGCTGCTGGAGCAGGGCGTGGAGCGCACGCGTGCCGGCGGCACGGGGCATCCGCTGGAGCATGCCCGTTCGCGGCCGCCCTACGTCGAGGCGGTCTCGATCGCCACGCTGCTGATCTTGACTGAGGAGACCGGCGCTCGCCTGCACCTGCCCCACGTCTCCTCGGCATGGGGGCTGCGGCTCGCTCTGGAGGGCAAGAGCAAAGGCGTGGACGTCTCGGTGGAGACCTGCCCCCACTACCTGTGTTTCGACGAGTCCAAGCTGGCGGAGCTGGGAGGATTCGCGAAGGTCAACCCACCCCTGCGCCTGGCGGCCGACCGTGAGGCGCTCTGGGAGGGGATACGCACCGGCGGTGTGGACAACGTCGCCAGCGACCACGGTCCTTATCTGTACGAAGAGAAGGACAAGGAGTCGATCTGGGAGGCTCAGGCCGGAAATCCGGGCCTGGAGGCGGTCGCCTCGGTCGTCTACGACGCGGCCGTGCGCGGCGGCATCACCTTCAACCAGGCCGCGGCCGTGCTCGCCGAAAACCCCGCCGAGCGGTTCGGACTTTCTCGAAAGGGGCGTCTTGCCCCCGGGTTCGATGCCGACCTCGTCATTTTCGACCCGGATCAGAAGTGGACGTTCGACTGGCGGGATGCCTACTCGCTGGTGCGGCGGAACTACAAGATGTACCAGGGGCGGGAGTTCCATGGAAAGCTGCGCGCCGTACTTTCGCGCGGCACTCTCGTTTACGACGGCAGGAAGGTCGTCGGCAGCGCCGGGCACGGCCGGTACGTGACTCCAGGAGATTGAGCGGCCGAATCGGCCACCCGGCTGGAGTGTCACATATGGCATACCATATACTTGGATCTCAGATGGGCGGGAGGCGTCGTTCGGACGGAGCCGCCTGACGGTACGGCCGGCACGAATATCAACCGCGGTCATGTGAACAGGGAGAGAAGTGACTCAGGTCAGGGATTCTCACACGTTGGAAAATCAGGAGCTCTCGGCCCAGTACGACGAGGCCGGCTTCGGCGGCAGGGTGGGCTTCGGCAAGAAGCCGGCGGTCCTGGTCATCGACCTCGCGAAGGCGTGGCTCGACCCGGCCTCGCCGTTGGGCAGCGACCTCAGCAAGCCGCTGGCCGAGACCGTGCGCATCCTCGACGAGGCACGTGCCAAGGGGGTGCCGGTCTTCTTCACCACGATGGCTTTCGAGCCGGACATGAGCGACTGCGGCGAGCACGTCGCTCGCAAGAAGCGGCACACCTCGATCCAGGTCAAGGGCACGGAGTGGGTTGAGCTGGCCCCCGAACTCAAACGGCGCCCGAACGAGGTGTTGATCAACAAGCCGCGGGCCTCCTCGTTCTATGCGACGAATCTGCTCAGCCTGCTCGTCTCGCACAACGTCGACACCCTCATCATCACGGGTTGCAGCACCAGCGGCTGTGTGCGCGCGACGGCTCAGACCTCGCACGACCACAACTTCCGGACCATCATTCCGCGACAGGCCGTCGGTGACCGTTCCGCCTCCGCGCACGAGGCGAACCTGTTCGACATGAACGCCCGGATGGCCGACGTCGTCGATGTCGAAGAGGTCATCGCCTACCTGCGCGGGCTGTGATGACGATGCCTCAGGTGGAAACCCTCTTTCCCCCCGCCGCGCCGGCGCCGATCGCTCCGTTGAGCCCGGCGGTTCGGTGGGGCGAGATGATCTTCGTTTCCGGGCAGGTACCTCGCGATGTGAACGGCGTCATCACGAAGGGTGGGGTCGCCGAGCAGACTCGGACCGTGCTCGAGAACATCCGGCTGATTCTGGAAGGCTGCGGGTCCTCCCTTCACGAGGTCGTCAAGACAACGGTATTCCTGACCAGGATCTCGGATATGGCGGAGATGAACGCGGTATACGCGGAGGTCTTCGGCGAGCATCGGCCGGCGCGTTCCACCGTGGAGGTGTCGGCGCTCGGTAAGCCGGAATTTCTCGTCGAGATCGAGGTGATCGCGGTTTCCTCGGCCAGCCCCTGACATGCCCGTGGGGGTCCGGGCCGCCCCGGGCCCCCGACGCCTCGGGAGTTGAGGTTGGCCGAGAACTGATCGGCCTGGTTCTATATGGCCTGGCCGATCAGTTATCTCTTGACAGAAGGACGGCGACGAGCAGTGACAGCTTCAGAATTGCCCACAGGCACTTCCGCTTTCCTCCCGCTGGGGGAGGCGCAGAGTCGCTCGGATCTCGTCGTGGAGGCGATCAAGGCCGCGATCCTGTCCGGCCGGCTCAAGCCGGGGGAGATGCTCGTGGAACGCCGCCTCGCCGAGGAGCTCGGCGTCTCCAAGACACCGGTTCGCGAGGCGCTCATCGTCCTCGCCCGCGCCGGCCTCCTGGAGATGAGCCGCAATCGCGGCACAGCCGTACGGCAACTGTCCTTCACCGAGGTGCGCTACATCTATGAGCAGCGGGCTCTGCTGGAGCCCTGGGCCGTCCGGGCGGCGATCGGCGCGCCCCAGCACCGCTTCGACGAGGCCGCCACCGCCCTACACGATGCTGATAAGCACGGCGGAGACGGGCGCCGCGCAGAACAGGCTCTCGCCAATCGCCGGTTCCACCGGGCGATGTACCGGGCCTGCGAGAACAGCTTCATCACCGGGACGCTCGACGGCCTGCAGGATCTGACGGCGCTCGCCACCACCGGCGTGCTCTGGGAGAACTGGCCGACATGGGAGGAGGAGTCCCGCGAACACTGGGCCATCTATCAGGCGGCCGAGAGCGGGGACACCGACCTGGCGGAGCGGCTGATGCGGGAACACATCGAAAGATCCATCCAGCGCCTGCGCTCCCACGAAGCCCCGCAGGTTTGACGGGAGGGGCGCCGGTGCGACATACGGCGCCCCTCCCGTCACCAGCGGTACGGCGATGGCCGAGCCTTGGCGGAGCGGGTGGGTCAGTGCGATGAGAAAGGTTTGAAGGACTTGGAAACACCCCTACGCCCCGAGGCTCTGCGTAGCCATCGCTGGTTCGGCGCGAACGACCTTCGCTCGTTCGGCCACCGTTCTCGGGCTCGGCAGATCGGCTTGGGCACAGAGGACTGGGCGGGCAAACCGGTCATCGCCATCATAAACACCTGGAGCGACCTCAGCCCCTGCCACACGCACTTTCGCGACCGGGTCGCGGATGTCAAACGTGGGGTGCACCAGGCCGGCGGCTTTCCGCTGGAGTTTCCCGCGCTGTCGCTGTCGGAGCCGTTCCAGAAGCCGACCACCATGCTCTACCGAAACCTTCTGGCGATGGAGGTGGAGGAGATTCTGCGTTCGCACCCGATCGACGGGTGCGTGCTCATGGGCGGGTGTGACAAGACCACCCCGGCGCTGATCATGGGCGCGACCAGTGCGGGCATTCCCTCGATCTTCCTGCCCGCCGGTCCGATGCTCAGCGGCCGGTGGCGGCAGACCGTCCTCGGCAGCGGTTCTGACGTCTGGAAGTACTGGGACCAGAAGCGCGCCGGCATGATCTCCGAGGAGGACTGGGCCGAGATCGAGTCGGGGATCGCGCGTTCCCCCGGGCACTGCATGACCATGGGCACCGCCTCCACGATGACGGCCGTGGCAGAAGCGCTGGGCCTGACGCTTCCGGGCGCCTCCTCGATCCCCGCCGCTTACGCCGAGCACGCGCGCATGGCCGCGGCCTCTGGACGGCGAATCGTGGACATGGTCTGGCAGAACGTGCTGCCGGACGACATCCTCACCAGAGCCGCCTTCATGAACGCGATGACGGTCGTCATGGCGCTGGGCGGCTCGACCAACGCCATCATCCACCTCATAGCCATGGCAGGCCGCGCCGGCGTCGAGCTGAGCGTCGACGACTTCGACGAGATCTCACGGCGAGTGCCCGTGCTCGCCAACATCCGCCCTTCCGGGGCGTACCTCATGGACACCTTCTTCGACGCCGGCGGCCTGCGTGGTCTGATGAGCAGGCTGCCGGACCTGCTCGACGGCGAGGCCATGACGGTCAACGGGCGCGGCCTCGCGGAGAACCTGCACGGCGCGCTCGTGTACGACGACGACGTCATCCGGGAACGCGGCAACCCGGTCGCCCACGAGGGGGCGCTGGCGGTGGTCAAGGGAACGCTGGCCCCGGACGGCGCGGTCATCAAGACCAGCGCGGCCACCCCGAGACTGCTGCGTCACCGTGGGCGCGCCGTGGTGTTCGACAGCTACGAGCAGATGATGGAGCGCATCGACGACGAATCGGTGCCGATCGACCAGGACAGTGTGCTCGTACTCCGTGGAGCGGGCCCGATCGGCGGGCCCGGCATGCCGGAGTGGGGCCAGCTGCCGATCCCGCGGCGCCTTCTGCAGGCCGGCGTGACCGACATGCTGCGCATCTCCGACGCCCGCATGAGCGGCACGAGCTATGGCACGTGCGTACTGCACGTGGCGCCCGAGGCCGCTGTCGGGGGCCCCCTGGCTCTCGTGCACGACGGGGACGAGATCGTTCTCGACATCGATGAGCGGCGACTCGACCTGCTCGTGGCCCCGGACGAGCTGGACCGGCGGCGCGCGAAGTGGACGGCACCGCGCCCCACTTTCCAACGCGGCTTCGGGATCCTCGTCCAGGACAGCATCACGCAGGCCCATCAGGGCTGCGACTTCACGTTCCTCGCCGGGGCAGAGGGGACGCCCGAACCGGCCATCCACTGAGATCGTTTGTTCGCCCATACCCGGGATATCCCGAATGGCGCATGGTATACTAAATATTGTATATGACTTTCCTGACATCGCGAGTACCGTAGAAGGACGGACACGATGGGAACTGACGCGACAGACGCGCTGAGCTTCCTGACCCCCAAGGCGCGGCAGGCGCTCGGCATCGCCAGCACCGCCACCTTGACGACTCAGTTGCTCGACCGCGGACTGCGCAACACCTTCCTGCACGGGCTCACCCATGCCAACCCCGGACAGTCGCGTCTGCTCGGTGAAGCGTTCACCCTGCGGTGCATCCCCGCCCGTGAGAACCTCGACGTGCTCTCGGTCTTCCGCGACTACGACCACCCCCAGCGCAAGGCTGTGGAGTCCGTCGGCCCTGGCCAGGTGCTCGTCGTCGACGCCCGTGGGAAGAGCCGGGCGGCCTCGCTGGGACACATCCTCGCCACCCGCGTCAAGATGCGGGGCGGCGCCGGAATCGTGACGGACGGCTCGGTGCGCGACATGGCGGGCTTCGAGAAGCTGGAACTGCCGGTCTTCACCGCCGGCGTGTCCGCCACCACGAACCTGGCGCTGCATCACGTGGTCGACATGCAGGTGCCGATCGGTTGCGCCGAGGTGCCGGTGTATCCCGGCGACATCATGGTCGGCGACCGAGATGGCGTCGTGTGCATCCCCCGCGAACTGGCGGAGGAGGTCGCACTCGACGCGATCGAGCAGGAGCACCTGGAGGAGTTCATCCTCGAGATCATCGAGAGCGGGAGCCCACTGCGGAGCAACTATCCGCCGTCCATGGAGACGCTTGAGCGTTACCACCGGCTGCGAGCGGAACGGGAGCGGTCCCACTGAGGATCCGTGTCCCTGCCGGAGAGGCCATGACAAGAGGGGGAGCGCTCTGTGAGCAAGGATCCGCGAGCACTACGTGCGGCATTGGCGACAGTGATCGACATCGTCGTCACGCCTTTCGACGAGGCGGACAGCCTCGATGAGGCGGCCTTCGTCCGTCTCATCGAGCACGCCGCCGGCGCCGGCATCCGGGTGTTCACCGCGAACGGCAACACCGGCGAGTTCTACTCACTGTCGCGTGCGGAGCGTCATCGGACCGTCGAGCTGGCCGTACAGGCGGCGCCTCGGGCCATCACCATCGGCGGAATCGGCGGGGTGGACACGGCCGTCGCCGACGCCCGGCGTTACGCGGAGTGGGGCGCACAGGCCGTCATGGTGCACGAACCCGTCCACCCGTTCTGGTCGACGGCAGGCTGGTGCGACTACCACGAGGCGATCGGCCGGGCCCTGCCCGACCTCGCCGTCATTCCCTACCTTCGCAGCCCGCGCGTTCCGCCGTCCGCGGTGGAACGGCTCGTGTCGTCCTGTCCGAACGTCGTCGCGGTCAAGTACGCCGTCGCCGATCCCGTGGCGTTCGCCGCGATGGTGCGACAGGTGGGACGGGACCGGATCGGCTGGATTTGCGGTCTGGCCGAGATGTGGGCGCCGTTCTTCGCGGTGGCCGGGGCCGTGGGGTTCACCTCCGGACTGGTGAACGTGGATCCTCACCGCGCTCTTCGCATGCTCTCTCATCTGGAGAAGGGCGACTACGACGGCGCGATGCGCGAGTGGTCCGCCGTCCGGGAGTTCGAGGCGATGCGCGCTCGGGATGCCTCGGAGATGAACGTGTCGGTCGTCAAGGAGGCGCTCGCGCGGCTCGGCCTCTGCGGCCGCGCCGTACGGCCACCGCTGTCGCCCCTGCGGGCAGAGGACCGCGAACGCGTAGCGCGGATGGTGGCCGACTGGGCACCCGCGACACCCACCCGGCCGTGAGACGGCGAGGCATGAAGAAGCGGCGGGCCGCGAAGAACCGGCGCGCCAGAAAGAAGCACTGTGAGCATCACGACAACCAACCCCCGTACGGGTGCCGCGAAGGACTCCGGGATCACGGCCCACTCCCCTGGCGACGTCGCCCGAATCTGTCAGGACGCGGCGGAAGCGGCCCGCGCATATCGCCGCATCGGCCGCGGGCAGCGGGCCGCCTTCCTACGTGAGGTGGCCGATCGGCTCGACCAGGACAGGGAACGCCTCGCGGCGACGGCCGACGAAGAGACCGCGCTGGGATCGCCCCGGCTCACCGGAGAGATCGGCCGCACCGTCTTCCAGCTCAGGGCCTTCGCCGACATGGTCGAAGAGGGCTCCCACCTCGAGGTGACCATCGACAGCGCGGCGGAGACGGCCATGGGTCCCCGGCCAGAACTGCGTCGCCTGCTCGTGCCCGTCGGACCGGTGGCCGTCTTCGGCGCGAGCAACTTCCCCTTCGCGTTCAGCGTCTGCGGTGGTGACACGGCGGCCGCTCTCGCCGCCGGCTGCCCCGTCGTCATCAAGGCGCACTCGTCCCATCCGCTCACCTCCCGGCAGACCTTCGAGATCCTTGAGCGGGCCGCCGCGGACACCGGGATGCCCGCCGGCGTCGTGGGTCTCGTGTTCGGGCGCGAGGCGGCCCGAGCATTGGTGCGGAACCCCCACATCAAGGCCGTGGGTTTCACCGGATCGGAGAGCGGCGGGCGGGCCCTGTTCGACCTGGCCAACTCCCGGCCCGACCCGATCCCGTTCTACGGCGAGCTCGGCAGCATCAACCCGCTCGTGGTGACGCCGGCGGCCGCCGAGGCCCGCGCCGCCGCGATCGCCGCGGGCTACGTGGAATCGCTCACGCTCGGCGGGGGACAGTTCTGCACCAAGCCGAGCCTGATGTTCATTCCCAGCGGCTCCGGCGAGGCCATGCGCCGGCACCTCGCCGAACAGATCAGCAAGGCCGGCACGCCCTGGCTGCTGAACGAAGGCATCTACCGGGACTACGAGAACGGAGTGTCCGACCTCGAGGGCGAGGGCGGTATTCGGCTACTCGGCCGCGCCGAGGCCGACCCAGAAGCAGGATTCGCCGTGAAGCCGGCCCTGTTCTGGACCGGTGCCGAGGAGTTCCGCGACAAGCGACGGCTTCTGCTGACCGAATGTTTCGGACCGGCGGGAATCGTCGTGGAATACGACTCGGACGACCAGTTGCTGCGACTGCTCGGCGATCTGCCCGGAGCCCTGGTCGGAACCGTTCACGCCGAGTCCGCGGACGAGACGCTGGCCGCGGACGTCGTCGAAGTGCTCAGCGAACGAGTCGGACGAATCGTGTGGAACGGCTACCCGACCGGCGTGGCCGTCAGCTGGGGCATGATGCACGGCGGCCCCTACCCGTCGAGTACGTCCCTGCACACGTCGGTGGGGCAGACGTCCGTTCGGCGTTTCCTGCGGCCTGTGTGTTTTCAGGCCGTCCCCCAGCGGCTCCTGCCGGATGAGGCACGCGACGAGACACGTGCCGTACCACACCGCCTAGATGGGAGACTGACCCTTGCCTGAGCAGCGGAATCAGCTGCGGCTGGTGGTCGCCACGCTCGTCCCCGACGAGGTCTGTTCCTGGCTGGCCGCCGCCGAGCCGCGCATCACCCTGGTCCGCGACCCGGACCTGCTGCCGCCCAAACGCTACGGCGGCGACCACCACGGCGAACCCTTCTGGCGCCGTACCCCCGCCCGGCAACAGCGGTTCGAGGACATGCTCAGTTCGGCCGACGCGTTGTACGGCATCCCGGACCAGTCTCCCGAACTGCTGCGCAAGATCGCCCAGACGAACACCGCACTGCGCTGGGTGCACACCATGGCCGCCGGGGGAGCGGCCCAGATCGCCGCGGCCCGGCTCGATCCGGCCACCCTGCGCCGCGTCGCCTTCACCACCTCGGCCGGCGTGCACGTGCCGACGCTGCGTGAGTTCGCGCTGTTCGGGCTGCTCGCCGGGGCGAAGAACCTGCCGCGGCTGCTGGCCGACCAGAGCGCGCATCACTGGCCCGGGCGGTGGCCGATGGGGCAGCTGCACGAGCAGCGTGTCGTGGTGGTGGGCCTGGGGCACCTGGGCCGGGGCATCGCTCAGACCGTGGCGGCCCTCGGCGCGCGGGTGAGCGCCGTGAACCGAACCCTTCGCGAGGTGCCCGGAGTCGACGAGGTCGCTCCGCTGGACCGGCTCGCTGAGGTGGCGAGATCCGCCGACGCGCTCGTGGTGACGTTGCCGGCCTCTCCCACCACGACCGGGCTGGTCGACGCCGAGGTCCTCACGGCCCTGCGCCCCGGTGCCACCGTCGTCAACGTCGGCCGGGGCAGCGCCATCGACGAGCAGGCGCTGATCGCCGCGCTGTCCTCCGGGCATCTGGGTTTCGCGGCACTCGACGTCACCGCCGTCGAACCGCTGGCCAAGGACAGCCCCCTGTGGGATCTGCCCAACGTGCTGATCAGCCCGCACACCGCCGCCCTCAGCCCCAGGGAAGACCGGCGAATAGCGGAACTCGTGCTGGAGAACAGCCGCCGACTGCTGGACGGCCGCGAGCTGCTGAACAGGATTCCCGAGACGGACCTGACGTGAAGCGACCTACCGGGCCTGGGCCGGCCTGGGGGAGCGGTGCCGTGATCGTCGGCCCGTCTCCCCGGGCCGCCCGCCGTACCGATGGTGAGCTGACATGACGAGCGGCATCGAGCGCACCGGCGGCCGGATATTGGTGGACCAGCTGGTGCTCAACGGCACCGACACGGCGTTCTGCGTGCCCGGCGAGAGTTACCTGCCGGTGCTCGACGCCCTGTACGACGTGCGCGAGCGGGTCCGCCTGATCACCTGCCGGCACGAGGCGTCGGCGGCCAACATGGCCGAGGCGTACGGCAAGCTGACCGGCAGACCGGGGGTGGCGATGGTCACCCGGGGGCCGGGCGCCTTCCACGCCAGTGTCGGCGTGCACACCGCCGCCCAGGACTCCACGCCCATGATCCTGTTCATCGGCCAGGTCGGCACGCGATGGCGGGGTCGGGAGGCGTTCCAGGAGGTCGACTTCGAGAAGGTCTTCGGTGACGTCGCGAAGTGGGCGGTGCAGATCGACCATGCCGAACGCATTCCGGAGATCGTGGGGCGGGCCTTCACCATGGCCATGTCCGGACGACCCGGCCCGGTGGTCATCGCCCTGCCCGAAGACGTGCTCAGCGCCTGTGTCACGGTCGGCGACGCGCGACCGAGCAGGCCGCTCCGCCCGGTCCCGGCTCCGGCGGACCTGAACGAGTTCGCCGCCATGCTCCGCGCAGCCGAGCGTCCGTTGCTCGTGGTCGGCGGTGCGGGCTGGTCCGGCCGGGCCCGCGAGCACCTGCACGCACTCTCCGCCGCGCACGGGTTGCCGGTGGTCAGCTCGTTCCGGCGGCAGGATCTGTTCGACAACGACGCGCCCACCTACGCCGGAACCCTGGGCCCCGGTGTCAACCCCGAACTGGCGAGGCGGTTCGCCGAGTCCGACCTGATCGTCGCCCTGGGCACCAGGCTGGGGGAGCTTCCCACGGCCGGCTACACGCTGCTGGAGCCGCCTCGCCCGGCGCAGAGATTGGTGCACATCCATCCAGGGACGGAGGAGCTGGACCGGGTCTACCAGGCCGACCTGTCCATCCTCTCGGGCAGCGGCGAGTTCCTGGCCGCGCTCACCGCGCGGCCGGCACTTCTCGGCGGTCTCGGCGACCGCCGGCGGGAGTGGGCGGCCGCGATGCGCCGTACGTACCTCGGCTTCAGCACGTGGAGTGGGGAGGCAACGGCCGGCCACGTCGACCTGGGCGCCGCCGTCGACCATCTCAACCAAGCCCTGCCCGCCGACGCCGTCATCACGAACGGCGCGGGCAACTACACCATCTGGGCGCATCGCCACTATCGCTTCACCCGGCCGCGCACCCAGCTGGCGCCGACCAGCGGCGCGATGGGATACGGCCTGCCGGCGGGTCTCGCCGCCAAGGTGGTCCACCCCGAGCGGGACGTGGTGGTCTTCGCGGGCGACGGCTGCTTCCTCATGGCGGCCACCGAACTGGCGACCGCGGTGCAATATGGGCTCGACGTGATCGTGCTCGTAGTGAACAACGGCGGTTACGGCACCATCCGGATGCACCAGGAGCGGCGCTTCCCGGGCCGGGTGTCCGGCACCGACCTGCGGAACCCGGATTTCGCGGCGTTCGCGGAGTCCTTCGGCGCTTACGGCGAGCGGGTGCGCACGACCGCGGACTTCCCCGATGCTCTCGACCGGGCGCGGAAGGCCGGCAGGCCGGCCGTCCTGGAACTGCTCGTGGACCCGAAACAGCTGACCCCTGCGATGAGACTGCCGTGACGTCAGGGAGCGCGGCGTCCCGGGCGACCATCTCGGCGACCTGAGCAGAACAGAGTCGTTCCGTGAAGGATGGAGCACTCCGGCCGGCGTTATGTGCACCCGCAGGTACGCACCGAGCCGGCTGGAGGTTCTGAGCTTCTCCGAAGAGGTCACCGGTCCGATCGGCGCAGGAGATAGGTGTCCATGATCCAGCCCTTGCGGGCGCGGGCCTCAGCGCGGATCTCGCGGATGCGGTCGCCCACCTCGCTCACCTTCCCGGACACGAGGATCTCGTCCGAGGTGCCCAGGTAGGCGCCCCAGTAGATGGCGTGGTCGTCGAGGCCGACGAAAGAGGAGTGGGCGTCGAGCATGACGACCGTGTCGTCGGCGGTGGGGCCATCCTCGGCCAGACGGCGGCCGGTGGTGAGATGGACCGGCCGGCCGACCTGGGTGAGGCTGGTGCGGTGGCGGGCGGTCAGGGCGGCCACCGCGCTGATGCCGGGGATCACCTCGTAGTCGAAGGTGACGTTTCCGCGGTCCAGGATCTCTTCGACGATGGCCAGGGTGCTGTCGTACACGCCCGGGTCGCCCCAGACGAGGAACGCCCCGGTCTCGTCCTCGCCCAGTTCCTCGGCGATGAGCGCTTCGCAGGCCAGCGCGCGGCGCGAGCGCCAGTCCGCCACGGCGTCCGTGTAGGCGGGAGTGGTCCGGTCGCGCTCCGGGTCGCGGGCCTCGGCGATGCGGTACGGCGGGCGGCCGTGTTCCTTGATCAGTTCATGTCTGAGCTCGATCAGCTCGTGCTTGGCCTCGCCCTTGTCGACGATGAAGAAGACGTCGGTGGCGGCGATGGCCTTGGCCGCCTGCAGGGTGAGATGGTCGGGATCCCCGGCGCCGATGCCGATGATGAGTAGCCGCACGCGTAGGAGTGTAGGCACTGGCGGACGGCCGGACGCGACCGGCCGTGCAGAAAGCCTCGATATACGATATTGCTCGCGAATCACCTGAGGAGGGTCGTGAATCTGGTCGAACAGGGGGACGGGTTCGCCAAGTTCTGGCGGGAGCGGCATCTGTGCACGCTCGCCACGGCGCGTCCCGGCGGGCCGCCGCACGTGGTGCCGGTGGGCGCGACCTTGGATCTGGCGACCGGCATCGCCCGGGTGATCACTTCGGGGACCTCGTACAAGGCCCGGCTCATCGGCGCGGGCGGCGCGCTGGTGGCGCTGTGCCAGGTGGACGGCCGCCGGTGGTCGACGCTGGAGGGCCGGGCCGTGCTGCGGACCGAGCCGGAGCAGGTGGCCGACGCCGAGCGCCGCTACGCCGTACGCTACAAGCCGCCTCGCCCGAACCCGTCCAGGGTGGTAGTGGAGATCACGGTGACGCGCGTGCTGGGCAACGTGTGATCACCGTGGTCGGCATCGGCGCGGACGGCTGGGACGGACTGCCGGCCGAGTCGCGGCTGGTGGTGGAGGCGGCGGAGGTGCTCATGGGCGGCGCCCGGCAGCTCGATCTCGTCCCCGAGTCGGCCGCGGAGCGGGTGGCCTGGCCGTCGCCGCTGCTCCCCGCGCTGCCGAAGATCATCGAGACGTACGCGGGCCGCGAGGTGTGCGTGCTGGCCAGCGGCGATCCGATGTTCTACGGCATCGGCTCCACGCTGGTGCGGCTGCTGGGCGCGGCACGGGTCAGGGTGCTGCCGCATCTGTCGTCGTTGTCGCTGGCATGCGCCCGGCTCGGCTGGCCGGTCGAGGAGGTCGACGTGGTCAGCCTCGTGGGCCGTCCGCCCGCGACGCTGAACGCCGCCCTGCTGCCCGGAAGGCGGATCATCGTGCTCGGCGCGGGTCGCGGCTCGCCGTCCCTGGTCGCCCGATCGCTGGTCGAGCGGGGGTACGGGCCCAGCACGATGACGGTGCTGTCGGATCTGGGCGCGGCCTCGGAGCGCATGGTGCGGGGCCGGGCGGACGACTGGGCGGCGCAGGCGCACTCGGCGCTGAACGTGATCGCCGTCGAGTGTGTAGCGGAGCCCGACGCCGAGCCGCTGGCACGCGTTCCGGGGCTGCCGGACTCGGCGTTCGAGCACGACGGACAGCTCACGAAGCGCGAGGTGCGCGCGGTCAGCCTGTCGCGGCTCGCGCCGCTGCCGGGAGATCTGCTGTGGGACGTGGGTGCGGGGGCGGGCAGCATCGCCATCGAGTGGATGCGCAGCCACCCCTCGTGCGCGGCCGTGGCGATCGAACGCAGGGCCGACCGCGCCGCCGCCGTCCGGCGGAACGCCGACCGCCTGGGCGTGCCGTCGCTGCGCGTCGTGGAGGGGAGGGCGCCCGCGGCGCTCGACGGCCTGCCCGCGCCGGACGCGGTGTTCGTCGGCGGCGGCGCCACCACACCCGGCCTGCTGGAACGCTGTTGGGCGGCGCTGCGGCCCGGCGGCCGGCTCGTGGTCAACGCCGTCACCATGGAGTCGGAGTCCGTGATGGGCGAGTGGTACGGCCGGCTCGGCGGCGACCTGGTCAGGTTGTCCGTGCAGCGGGCCTCGCCCGTGGGCGCCTTCACCGGATGGCGGGCCGCGATGCCGGTGACCGTGTGGTCGGTCACCAGGAAGGATGTGCCGTGACCGTCTACTTCATCGGGGCGGGCCCCGGGGCCGCCGATCTGATCACGCTGCGCGGCCTGCGGCGGCTCCAGACCTCGCCCGTGTGCCTGTACGCGGGCTCGCTGGTGCCGCGCGAGCTGCTGGAGTCGTGCCCGGCGGACGCGCGGCTGGTCGACACGGCGAACCTGACGCTCGACGAGATCGTGGCGGAGCTGCTCGCCGCGCATCGGGCCGGGCTGGACGTGGCGCGGCTGCACTCGGGAGACCCGTCGGTGTTCAGCGCGGTGGCCGAGCAGATGCGCCGGCTGGACGCGCTGGACGTGCCGTACGAGGTGGTGCCCGGGGTGCCCGCTTTCGCGGCGGCCGCCGCCTCCCTGGGCCGGGAGCTCACCGTGCCCGGCGTCGGCCAGACGATCATCCTTACCCGCACGTCGGCCCGGGCGACACCGATGCCTGACGGCGAGGACCTGGCCACGCTGGGCGCGAGCGGGGCCACGATGGTGCTGCATCTGGCCGTGCAGCGGATCGACGCCGTGGTGGCCGAGCTGTTGCCGTCGTATGGCCCAGACTGCCCGGTCGCCGTGGTCGCGCGGGCGAGCAGGGCGGACGAGGTGATCCTGCGCGGCACGCTGGCGGACATCGCGGAGCAGGTGCACGAGGCCGGGATCCGGCGTACGGCGGTGATCGTCGTCGGGCGGGTGCTGACGGCGTCGCAGTTCCCCGACAGCCACCTCTACAGCGCGGACCGGGTCAGGCCGTGAGACGGGTCCTCATCCTGGGCGGTACGGCCGAGGCGCGGGCGCTCGCCGCCGAGCTGGCCGCCGATCCGGGCATGCGGGTGGTGTCGTCGCTCGCCGGACGGGTGACCGATCCGCGGCTTCCCGCCGGGCGGGTGCGGATGGGCGGGTTCGGTGGCCCGGACGGGCTGGCCGCCTGGCTGGCCGCCGAGCGCATCGACGCGATGGTGGACGCCACCCACCCGTTCGCGGCGCGGATGACGGCGTCGGCGGCCGAGGCCGCGGCCAGGACCGGAGTGCCGCTGCTGATCCTGCGCCGGCCGGGCTGGCGGGAAGGGCCCGGCGACGTCTGGCAGCGGGTCGCCTCCCTGCCCGAGGCGGCGGCCCGGCTGCACGGGATGGCACGACAGCACGGGCCGGCCCGGGTGTTCCTCACCACCGGGCGGCGCAGCCTGCCGATCTTCACCGGGCTGGCCGGGGTGTGGCTGCTGGCCAGGTCGGTCGATCCGCCCGAACCACCGGTGCCGGACAACGTGCACGTGCTGCTCGATCGCGGGCCGTACACGGTGGAGGGCGAGCTGGCCCTCATCCGGGAGCACCGCCTGGACGTGCTGGTCACCAAGGACAGCGGTGGCCGGATGACCACCGCCAAGCTGGTCGCGGCCCGCGAGCTCGGACTTCCGGTGATCATGGTGGACCGGCCGCCCCTGCCTACCGGCGTCCGTACGGTTGAGACGGTCGGCGCGGCCGTCACCTGGGTCGGCGGCTGACGCGCTCCCCGACCTGGGGGCCGGAGCACCGCGGACGGGTCAGGGGTAGCGGCGCGGGGTGTAGACGCCGCCGTCGCCGGTCACCCGGGTGGTCGAGGAGCCGATGATCAGCAGGCAGCGCATGTCGACCTGGGCGGGGTCCAGCTCGCCCAGTGTGGTGACGGTGACGCTCTCCTCGTCGCCGCCGACGTCGCGCCCGATCACCACGGGGGTGGCGGCGTCACGATGCTCCAGCAGCAGGTCCCGGGCCGCGGCGAGCTGCCAGGTGCGGCTGCGCGAGGCCGGGTTGTAGAGCGCGAGGACCAGGTCGGCCCGCGCCGCGGCGGTCAGCCGGTCCGCCACCACCTCCCACGGCTTGAGCAGGTCCGACAGCGACAGCACGCAGTAGTCGTGGCCGAGCGGCGCGCCGACCCGGCCGGCCACCGCCTGCGCCGCGGTCAGCCCGGGGACGATCCGCACCGGCACGTCGGGGAAGTCGGCCGCCGCTTCCAGCACGGCGCTGGCCATGGCGAACACCCCGGGATCGCCGGAGGACACCACGGCCACCCGCGCTCCTTCGCGGGCCAGCTCCAGCGCGTGCCTGGCACGCTCCGCCTCGGCCCGGTTGTCGGTGCGGTGGCGGCGCTGGCGCGGGTTCGGCGCGACCCGGTCCACGTACGGGCCGTACCCGACCAGGTCGGTGGCGGCCGCCAGGGCCTCCTGCGCCTCGGGGGTGAGCCAGGGGCGACCGGCGGGGCCGAGCCCCACCACGGCCACCTCGCCGGCGGATGCGACGGAGGCGGGCTCGGGCGCGAACGTGCGCTCGGCCCATCGGTCGGCAATGGGGCTGGCGAGCAGGGCCAGCGAGAAGTAGGGCACCTCGCCGGGGTCGACGTCCTTGAGCGGCGCGACCCGTTCCGCGTCCGTGGTGGCGCGCTCGACGTACCATGCGTCGTCCAGCCGCCCGGCCTCGGCGAGGGCGTCGCGGACCTTGGCGAACGTCCTGCCCAGCTTGAGCACGGCGGCCGAGTCGGTGCCGCGCAGCCGTTCGGCGAGTTCCTCGGCGGACAGCGTGCCGGGCAGCACGGTGAGCACCTCGTCCCGCTCGACCAGCGGACGGCCCAGCACGGCCGAGGCGGCGCTGACGGAGGTCACGCCGGGCACCACCTCCGTCGGGTAGCGCTGCGCGAGCCGCTTGTGCATGTGCATGTACGACCCGTAGAACAGCGGGTCGCCCTCGCTCAGCACCACCACGGTCCGGCCACCGTCCAGATGCGCGGCCAGCCGCTCGGCGCAGTCGGCGTAGAAGTCGTCGAGCGCGCCCTGGTAGCCGCCGGGATGGTCGGTGGTCTCCGTGGTCAGCGGGTAGAGGAGCAGCTCCTCGATCTGGCCCTCGCGCATGTACGGCAGCGCGATGGAACGCGCGATGCTGCGGCCGTGCCTGGCGGCGTGGTAGGCGATCACGTCGGCCTCGCCAATCAGCCGGGCCGTCTTGACCGTGACCAGCTCGGGGTCCCCCGGGCCGAGTCCCACCCCGTACAGCCGTCCTGTCATCGCGATCACTCCGTCTCGCTGGCGATGGCGTTGACCGCCGCCGCCGTCATCGCACTGCCGCCGCGACGGCCGTGCACCACCAGATACTCGAGGCCGCTGTCCGCCAGCGCCTGCTTGGACTCCGCCGCACCGATGAAGCCGACCGGGATGCCGAGCACCGCCGCCGGCCTGGCGGCCCCTTCCTCGACCAGTTCGAGCAGCCGGAACAGGGCGGTCGGCGCGTTGCCGATCGCGACCACGGCGCCGCCGAGGCGGTCGCGCCACAGTTCGAGCGCGGCGGCGCTGCGGGTGGTGCCGAGCCGTTCGGCGAGTTCGGGTACGGCGGGGTCGCCGAGCGTGCACACCACGTCGTTGCCGGCGGGCAGCCTGCGCCTGGTCACGCCGGACGCGACCATCATGGCGTCGCACAGCACGGGTGCGCCGCGGCGGAGCGCTTCGCGGGCGTGGGCGACCACGGAGGGCGACCAGCCGAGGTCGGCCACGAGGTCGGTCATCCCGCAGGCGTGGATCATCCGTACCGCCACCTGGGCCACGTCGGGCGGCATCCCGGTGAGGTCGGCCTCGGCGCGGATGGTCGCGAACGAGCGGCGGTAGATCTCGGCGCCGTCGCGAATGTAGTCGGTCACTGCCGCCCCTCCCGGTAGCCGTCGGCTGTGGCGATCATCTGGACGACCCGGCCGCGCGGCAGCCCGCAGCGTCGCGCGCATCCGGCCCAGTGAACGGGTGTGTCCGTGGCCCGGTCCAGGCCGGCCACCCAGCGTCGTGCGTCGGCCTGGACGTCCGCCAGCGACTTGGCGCAGCCGGGACGTCCGGTGCATGCGGTGACGCCCGCCCACGGCGAGTCCGGATCGGTGACGAGCCCGGCGGCGTCGAGCGCTTCGGCCGCGCGGTCCGCTTCGGCCGGGGACAGATCCGGCACCACGACGGTACGCCAGGGGGTCAGCCGTACGTCGTCGCCGATGTCGGCGAGCGCCCGGGCCTGGGCGGCCGACAGCCTGCCGAGCGGCACCAGGGCTTCGAGGGCCACCCGGCCGTCGCGCTGCGCGTGGCGTCCGGCGCGGCGGAGTCCCCGCGGCCGCCGCACCTCGAAATCCGGGCTCACCTCGAAATCCGGGCTCACCTCGAAATCCGGGCTCACCTCGAAATCCGGGCTCACCGCGAATCCCGGGCTCACCGCGAATCCCGGGCTCACCGCGAATCCCGGGCTCACCGCGAATCCCGGGCTCACCTCGGAATCCGAGGTGGCGGGGGCCCCGAGCCCGGCCACGGCGTCGACCAGGCGGGCGGCGACGCGCGCCGGCCCGTTCTCCAGCTCGCGGATCCGCCACGCACCGATGCTCGCCGGCGTACCGCCGTCAGCCGACATGTCGCAGTCCGCCCGCGCGGCGCCGCGCGCCTCGGCCTGCGCGGCCCGCTCGTCGAGGAACGCCTCCGCAGCGGAGACCATGAGCGAGGCCGCGGACTCGGGACGCGTGGTCAGCCCGCTGTCGGAACCCGCCAGCAGCAACCGCGCCCCGGTACGGTGCTCGGCCGCGAGCGTGACGTCGGCGCCGAGCCCGGCGACGTCTCCGGTGCCGTCGTCGAACGCGAACAGGAACCGTCCGGGAAGCTCGGCCAGCCGGGGGCGAGCGCACAGTTCCCGATCCAGCGCCTCGACCAGCGGCCGGGTGGCGAGCAGGCCGGCGTGGCCGCGCCCGCCGAGCGGCGAGGCGACGATGTTGCGCACCCGCTCGTGCGTGGCCGACGGCAGCAGGCCGGCGGCGGCCATCCGCCCCGCGAAGGCGGCGGGCGCGCGCAGGCCGCGGACCTGGACGTTCGCCCGGGAGGTCAGCTCGATCACCCCCGAGCCCAGCTCCGTGGCGCAGGCGGCCAGCTCGCGCAGCTGCGCGGGGGAGATCACCCCGCCCGGCAGGCGGATCCGGGCCAGCGGGCCGTCGGCCGCCTCGTGCACCTGGAGCGCTCCCGGACAGGCGTCCGAGCGCTCACGTCCGGAAAAGTCGCTTATCGACACGGTGAGGATGGTAGCGCCAGTTATTTCGGAGGCTTTTGTGTCGTAGGCTCCTCGGTAGGCGATGGCAATGGGAGGAAGCCGGTGTGAAACCGGCGCGGTCCCGCCACTGTGACCGGGGAGCGAACCCCACCGCAGGCCACTGCCCGGCGACGGGTGGGAAGGCCGGGGGGAGCGTCGATCCGGGAGCCAGGAGACTCCTGCCGTCGTGACACCCGCGACCGGGGCGAGGACCCCGAGGGAGGATTGCGTCGTGCCAGGCGACAGCCGTACCGTCTTGCTGCTCTCGACTTCCGACACCGACCTGCTGAGCGCCCGTGCCAGTGGCGCGGCCTATCGCCTGGGCAACCCCGCCCGGCTCGGGGTGGACGACCTGCCCGATCTCGTGACGGACGCCGACCTGGTGGTGGTGCGCCTGCTGGGCGGACGGCGGGCCTGGGAGAAGGGGCTCGACGCGCTGCTGGCCGGCCCCCGCCCCGTTGTGGTGCTGGGCGGCGAACAGGCGCCGGACGCCGAGCTGATGGAGCTCTCCACGGTCAGCGCCGGGGTCTGCGCCGAGGCGCACGCCTACCTGGCACAGGGCGGGCCGGCCAACCTGGCGGAACTGCACGCGTTCCTGTCCGACACGGTCCTGCTGACCGGCGAGGGGTTCGCACCGCCCGCGCCGGCCCCCTCGTGGGGGCGGCTGGAGCGCCCGGCCGGTTCGCGGAGCGGGCCGGTGGTGGGCGTGCTCTACTACCGCGCGCATCACATGGCGGGCAACACCGCCTTCGTGGAGACGCTCTGCACCGCCATCGAGGACGCGGGCGGGCAGGCGCTGCCGGTCTTCTGCTCGTCGTTGCGCACCGCGGAGCCCGAACTGCTCGACACGCTGCGCGCCGCCGACGCGCTGGTGGTGACCGTGCTGGCGGCGGGCGGCTCCCGGCCGGCCACCGCCGGGGCCGGCGGCGACGACGAGGCGTGGGACGTGGGCGCGCTGGCCGAGTTGGACGTGCCGATCCTGCAAGGGCTCTGCCTGACCACGAGCAGGCAGGCGTGGGAGGAGAACGACGACGGGCTGTCGCCGTTGGACGCGGCCTCGCAGGTGGCGATCCCCGAGTTCGACGGCCGGATCATCACCGTGCCGTTCTCGTTCAAGGAGATCGACGAGGACGGGCTGACCGTCTACGCCGCCGACACCGAGCGGGCCGCCCGGGTGGCGGGCATCGCCGTACGGCACGGCCTGCTGCGGCACACCCCGCCGGCCGGGCGGCGGTTGGTCGTGATGCTGTCGGCGTACCCGACCAAGCACTCCCGGATCGGCAACGCCGTCGGGCTGGACACGCCCGCGAGCGCCGTACGGCTGCTGGCCCGGCTCGCCGAGGCGGGCTACGACCTGGGCGAGGGGTTTCCCGGCGTGGCCGAACAGGACGGCGACGCGCTCATCCACGCCCTGATCGCGGCCGGCGGCCAGGACCCCGACTGGCTGACCGAGGAGCAGCTGGCGGGCAATCCGGTACGGATCTCCGCCGCCTCCTACGAGCGGTGGTACCGCACCCTGCCCGAGGACCTGCGCGCGGACATGGAGCGGCACTGGGGGCCGCCTCCCGGCGAGCTGTTCGTGCACGACGGCGACATCGTGCTGGCCGCGCTCCGGGCCGGGAACGTGGTGGTGATGGTGCAGCCGCCGCGTGGCTTCGGCGAGAACCCGATCGCCGTCTACCACGACCCCGATCTGCCGCCCAGCCACCACTACCTGGCCGCCTACCGCTGGCTGGCAACGGGGGGAGGGCCCCTCGGAGAGGGGGGTGGGGAGGGCACCGGGTTCGGCGCGCACGCGATCGTGCACGTGGGCAAGCACGGCAACCTGGAATGGCTGCCGGGCAAGTCGGCGGGCATGTCCGCCTCCTGCGGCACCGACGCCGCCATCGGCGACCTGCCGCTGATCTATCCGTTCCTGGTCAACGACCCGGGCGAGGGCACGCAGGCCAAGCGGCGGGCACACGCCGTGCTGGTCGACCACCTGGTGCCGCCGATGGCGCGTGCCGACACCTACGGCGACATCGCGCGGCTGGAGCAGCTCCTGGACGAGCACGCCTCCATCGCGGCCATGGACCCGGCCAAGCTTCCCGCGATCCGGGCGCAGATCTGGACGCTGATCCAGGCCGCCCGGCTCGACCACGACCTCGGGCTGGCGGACCGGCCGCACGACAGCGAGTTCGACGACTTCATCCTGCACGTGGACGGCTGGCTGTGCGAGGTGAAGGACGCCCAGATCCGCGACGGCCTGCACGCGCTCGGCCAGGCGCCCACGGGTCAGGACCGGGTGAACCTGGTGCTGGCGATGCTGCGGGCCAGGCAGATGTGGTCGGGCCGGGAGACCCTGCCCGGGCTGCGTGAGGCGCTCGGCCTGGCCGAGGACGGCACGGCGCGGCTGTCGGCCGTCGACCGGGCCGAGACGGTCGCCCGCGACCTGGTGGAGGGCATGGAGGAGCGCGGCTGGGCGGTGGAGGCGGCGGCCGAGGTCGCCCGCGCCGTCCTCGCGGAGCGGTTCCCCCGGGAGAGCGCCCAAGGGCTCCCCGGGGAGGGCGCCGAACTCGCGGGAGGGCTCCCCGAGGAGAGGACCGAGTTCGCGGAAGGGTCCCCCCGGGAGGGCGCCGAGCTCGTCACGCGGATCCTCACCTTCGCCGCCACCGAGATGGTGCCGCGCCTGGCGCGCACCACCGACGAGCTCGACCACGTGCTGCACGCCCTGGACGGCGGGTACGTGCCCGCCGGGCCGAGCGGCTCACCGCTGCGCGGCCTGGTCAACGTGCTGCCGACCGGCCGCAACTTCTACTCCGTCGATCCCCGCGCGGTGCCGAGCCGGCTGGCCTGGGAGACCGGCCAGGCGATGGCCGACTCGCTGCTGGCGCGCTACCGCGCGGACACCGGCGAGTGGCCGCGCTCGGTGGGGCTGTCCATCTGGGGCACCAGCGCCATGCGCACGGCGGGCGACGACGTGGCCGAGGTGCTCGCGCTGCTCGGCATCCGCCCCGAGTGGGACGAGGCGTCGCGCCGCGTGACGCGCCTGGAGCCGATCGACCTCGGCGAGCTCGGCCGGCCGAGAATCGACGTGACGGTCCGCATCAGCGGCTTCTTCCGGGACGCCTTTCCGCACGTGGTCACCATGCTCGACGACGCCGTACGGCTGGCCGCCGCCCTGGACGAGCCGTACGAGGACAACTACGTGCGGGCCCACGTCGCCGAGACGGGCGGTGACGAACGCCGGGCGACGATGCGCGTCTTCGGCTCGGCGCCCGGCGCGTACGGAGCCGGGCTGCTGCCGCTCATCGACAGCCGCAACTGGCACGACGACGCCGACCTCGCCGAGGTGTACGCCGTGTGGGGCGGCTTCGCCTACGGCCGCGACCTCGACGGTGTGGCCGCGCGGCCACAGATGGAGGACGCCTACCGCAGGATCGCCGTGGCGGCCAAGAACGTCGACACGCGCGAGCACGACATCGCCGACTCCGACGACTACTTCCAGTACCACGGCGGCATGATCGCCACTGTACGCGCGCTCACGGGGCGGGCGCCCGCCGCGTACGTCGGCGACAGCACCCGGCCGGACGCGGTCCGCACCCGGACGCTGTCGGAGGAGACCTCGCGGATCTTCCGCGCTCGCGTGGTCAACCCGCGGTGGCTCGCGGCGATGCGGCGGCACGGCTACAAGGGCGCCTTCGAGCTGGCCGCCACCGTCGACTACCTGTTCGGTTACGACGCCACGACGGGCGTGATGGCCGACTGGATGTACGACAAGCTGGCCGAGACGTACGTGCTCGACCCCGAGAACCAGGAGTTCATGCAGCGGTCGAACCCGTGGGCGCTGCACGGCATGGCCGAACGGCTGCTGGAGGCGGCGGAACGCGGCATGTGGGAGCACCCCGACCCGGAGATCCTGAACGGGCTCCGCGAGACCTACCTCAAGACCGAGGGCGATCTGGAGGACGACACCAGCCGCTGAGCCAGCTCGGGCCTGTCGGCCCAGTGCAGGTGCAGGTACGACGCGGTCAGCAGGGCGTCGCCGAAACCATCGCTGGAACCATCGGCGCCGCCGCCCGCCCAGCGGAACAGCGGCGCGTGGTCGTAGTCGGCGGCGGTCCGGTGGAACTCGTGGCCACGGAACCGTTCGCCCGCCCTCGTCAGCAGCGACGGCCGCAACGCGACGGCCTCCCGATATCCGAGGGTCAGCCTGGACGTCATCCGGGCGCGGGCCGGCACGCGCCCGCACATCCGCTGCCCGTCCAGCTCCTCGCACAGGTAGAGCAGCCCGGCGCACTCCGCCGCGACCGGCCCGGCGAAGGCCGCCACCTGTTCGCGCAGCGGCTCGTTGGCGGCCAGCTCGGCGGCGTACATCTCGGGGAATCCGCCGCCCAGCACGAGGGCGGCGGTGCCGTCCGGCAGCCGCTCGTCCCGCAGCGGGTCGAACACCGCGACGTCGGCGCCCGCCGCCCGCAGCAGCTCGACGTGCTCGGCGTAGCCGAACGTGAACGCGGCCCCGCCCGCGACCGCCACCACCGGGCGATGCGGGAACGTCCCGGGCGGCGGCGCCCAGGGGGAGGCGTCCAGCGGGGGAGCCGAGCCGGCGAGGCGCAGCAGCGCGTCGAGATCGCACGAGCCGGCCACCAGCGCGGCCAGCCGGTCCACCGAGGCCACGGCCTCGGCCCGCCGCTCGGCCGCCGGCACCAGCCCCAGATGCCGCGACGGCGTGACCACGGCGTCGTCGCGGCGGATCGCCCCCAGCACCGGCACGCCGGCCGCCTCCAGCGCGGCCCGGCACAGCTCCCCGTGCCGGGGTGAGCCGACCCGGTTCAGCACCACTCCGGCCACCCGCACCCGCGGATCGAACGTGACGAATCCGTGCACCACGGCCGCCACCGACCGGCTCTGCCGCGCCGCGTCCACGACCAGCACCACCGGCGCTCCGAGCAGCCTCGCCACGTGCGCGGTCGAGGCGAAGTCGGTGTCGGCTCTGCCGTCGAACAGGCCCATCACGCCCTCGACCACGGCCACGTCGCAGCCCGCCGCGCCGTGCAGGAACAGCGGCGCGACGAGTTCCTCTCCCACGAGCCACGGGTCGAGGTTGCGCCCGGGACGCCCGGCCGCCAGCGCGTGGTAGCCCGGGTCGATGTAGTCCGGCCCCACCTTGTGCGGCGAGACCCGCAGCCCGCGCGCCCGCAGTGCCGCCATGAGCCCCGTGGCCACCGTCGTCTTGCCGCTGCCCGACGACGGCGCCGCGACGACGAGCCGGGGGACTACCACTCGATGCCTTTCTGTCCTTTCTGGCCGGCGTCCATGGGATGGCGAACCTTGCCCATCTCCGTCACCAGATCGGCCACCTCGATCAGGCGCTCGGGCGCGTTCCTGCCGGTGATCACCACATGCTGACCGCCCGGCCGTGCGGTGAGCGCCGCCAGCACGTCGTCCAGGTCGAGCCAGCCCCACTTCAGCGGGTAGGTGAACTCGTCCAGCACGTAGAACCGGTACGTCTCGGCCGCCAGATCACGCTTGATCTGCTCCCACCCCTCGCGGGCGTCGGCCGCGTGGTCCTCCTCCGTGCCCGGCCGCTGGATCCACGACCAGCCCTCACCCATCTTGTGCCAGGCCACCGAGCCGCCCTCGCCGGAGTCGCCGAGCACACGCAGCGCCCGTTCCTCGCCGACGCGCCACTTGGCCGACTTCACGAACTGGAACACCCCCACCGGCCAGCCCTGGTTCCACGCCCGCAGCGCCATCCCGAAAGCCGCCGTCGACTTTCCCTTGCCCGGGCCGGTGTGAACGATCAGCAGTGGTCTGGTACGGCGCTGGCGGGTGGTGAGCCCGTCGTCGGGCACCATGGCCGGTTTTCCCTGCGGCATGATCAGACAGCCTTCCTGTAGTCGCGGACGACCGAACCGAGGTCGGCCAGGGCGTCGAGGGAGACGAGCCGGGCACGCAACCGCGCCGCCAGGCGGACCGCCAGGCCGAGCCGTACCGGCCCGCTCTCGCAGTCCACGACCACCGCCGCCGTGCCCTCGAGCAGGGCGGCGGCCCGGTCCACCTCGCCGCCCGCCGTCGCGCGCCCGTCGGTCACCAGCACCAGCAGCGGACGCCTGGCCGGATCGCGCAGCCGCTCCACCCGCAGCACCTCGGCCGCGCGGGTCAGCCCCGCCGCCAGCGGCGTACGCCCGCCGGTGGGCAGCGAGCGCAACCGTGCGGCGCCCGCCTCGACCGACGAGGTCGGCGGCAGCGCCACCTGCGCGTCCGCACCCCGGAAGGTGATCAGGCCGACCTTGTCCCGCCGCTGGTAGGCGTCGAGCAGCAGGCTCAGCACCGCCGTCTTGACCACGCCCATCCGCCTGCGCGCGGCCATCGAACCGCTGGCGTCCACCACGAACAGCACGAGGTTGCCCTCGCGGCCCTCGCGCACCACCTCGCGCAGGTCGTCTCCGCGCAGCACCAGCCCGGGGCCGCGTCGCCCGCGCTCCCGTTGGCGGGGCGCCGCCGCCAGCAGCGTCGCCGCCACGTGCAGGTCGCGCACCTGGCCGGTCGGACGGCGCGCGCCGGTGCTCCGTCCGTGCCGGGTCCGTGAGCGCGACCGCCGGCCGGCCGACCCCTCGCCGATCCCCGGCACCCGCAGGAGCGGCACCCGGTGGGGCGCCGCCACCTCGGCGACGTGGCCGGCCGCCTGCGGCCCGGCCTCCGGCGTCCCCGCCGCGCTTTCGCCTGCCGCGTCCTGGCCCGTGCCGTCGGCCGTCTCCGGCCGGTCGGCGACAGCAGGTCGCTCCGGCGCCGTCGCCCGCTCCGCCTCGGCCGGACCGCGGTGTGCCGGTGGCCGCGCGTCCACTGCCGACGGCGGCGTGCCTGGCGGGCGGGAGTCCCGTCCCGGCCCACCATCGTCGGGACCCCCGTCCTCGGGGCCGTTTCCGCGGGGGTCGTCGTCGTCCGAGGTGCGGTCGAGCAGCTCGTCGAGCAGTCTCTCGTCGAGCCCCGGCGCGTCGAACGGGTCGCGCCGCCTGCGGTGCGGCAGCGACAGCCGGGCCGCGGCGCGTACGTCCTCGGTGGTCACCGCGTCGCGCCCCTGCCAGGCGGCGTGGGCGATGGCCGCGTTCGCGGTCACCAGGTCGGCCCGCAGGCCGTCCACCTCGAACGCCGCGCACACCGTGGCGATCTGCCGCAGCCGCGCGTCCGGCAGCCGTACCTCCGGCACCAGGGCCCGGGCGACGGCGATCCGGGCGGCCAGAGCCGACTCCTCCCGCTCCCACCGGGTCGCGAACGCCTCGGCGTCGGCGTCGAAGGCCAGCCGGCGCCGCACCACCTCGGCCCGCTCGGCGGGATCACGTGACGCCCTGACCTCGACGGTCAGCCCGAACCTGTCCAGGAGCTGCGGACGCAGCTCTCCCTCCTCCGGGTTCATGGTGCCCACCAGCAGGAACCGGGCGGCGTGGCGCACCGACACCGACTCGCGCTCCACGTAGCAGGTGCCCAGCGCGGCCGCGTCGAGCAGCAGGTCCACGAGATGGTCGTGCAGCAGGTTGACCTCGTCCACGTACAGCACGCCGCGGTGGGCGGCCGCCAGCAGACCCGGCTCGAACGCCTTGACCCCCTCCGTCAGCGCCCGCTCCACGTCGAGCGAACCGACGAGGCGGTCCTCCGAGGCGCCGACCGGCAGCTCCACCAGGGCGGCCGTGCGGGTCACGCCCTCGGTGCCGGGCTCGTGCGGGCCGTCGGGGCACCGCGGATCGGGCGCGTCGGGATCGCAGGCGAACCGGCAGCCGGGCACCACGTCGACCGCAGGCAGCTGGGCCGCGAGCGCGCGCACGATCGTGGATTTGGCCGTGCCCTTCTCTCCGCGCACCAGCACGCCGCCCACCTGGGGCGAGACCGCGTTGAGCACCAGCGCCAGCTTCAGGTCGTCGAGCCCGACCACCGCGCTGAACGGATACGTGACGATCAAATCGGAACCTTCCGGTTGACATATGCGACGCGCCAGCCGTCCCGGGTGACGGTCAGCTCGGTGGTGGACAGGGGAGCCAGGTCGAAGCGGGTGGCGCTGAGCGGGTCCAGCCCCAGGGCATGGCCCAGCGCCGCCCGGATGGCGCCGGCGCCGCAGACGGCGACTGCCTCGGGCTCGTCTCGCATCGCGTCGAGCCAGCCCGCGACCCTGGCCGCGTGTGCGGTCAGGGTCTCGCCGCCGTGCGGGGCCGCGTCGGGGTCGGCCAGCCAGCGCGCCAGCGCCTCCGGCTCCTCCCGCACGACCCGCTCGTAGGGGAGGCCGCGCCACCGGCCGCAGTCCGCCTCCCCGAGGGCCGGCGCCTCGCGGGCCGCCAGCCCCATGGCGCGGACGGTCTGCCGTACGGCCCTGCCGGGGGCGGCCCAGACCGTCGGAGCCTCGACGAATCCCGTCAACGCGGCGGCCTTCGCCAGGCTCGCCGCGTCGGCGTTCTCGTCGCCGGGGAAGCAGACGGCCCGCATCCCCGGCGTGGTGGCATGCCGGACGAACAGCACCGCACACTGCTCAGCCCGATGCCACGGCACTCGCGGGAGCCGCCGTACGCCGGGCCGCCCGGTCACTGATCCAGCCGAACAGCACGCCGAAGGCCGTCCAGAAGACGAGCTGCGTGCCGAGCGAGGTGAGCCTGAACTCCCACAGCAGCGTGGCGGGGAAGCCGTCGGGCACCTCGCTGACCGTGGGCAGCAGCCACCACGCGGCGACCACCGGGACGAGGAAGGCGGCCGCCGTCGCGATCCAGCGGAGCCACGGATCGGAGAGGACACGGCGGGCCGTCGTCACCGCGACCGCCGTCGCCGCGAGCCCGATGACGATCATCACCACGTAGAGCAGGGTGCGGCTGTTGATCGTATCGGGATCGCCCACAGCGGGCGGGTTGGCCGGATATTTAACGAAAGGAACGAGGATCATCGCGGTGAACGCCGTCCCGGCCGCGGCCAGCGCCAGCCGTCCGTCGGACCGTGGCCCGACCCGGCCGCGCAGACCGGCGAAGACGAGCGCGAAGACGCCGCCCACGGCCAGTCCGTAGAGCCCGGTGGCCAGGAAGAGCCCGGCCTTCTGCGCGGGCCTGCTGACCTCGGCCTCCTCGCCGTGGCTGTGCCCGGCCTCGGCGACGGGCTCGGACGCCTCGGCCTGTGCGGCCGCCGCCTCTTCGAGGGCGATCGCCGCGTCCACGCGGGGTTCCCCGAAGGCGAAGGCGAAACCGCCCGCGATCAATCCGGCCAGGAGCCCCAGAAGCAGGCCCCTGACCAGCAGGGTGCGTACCACGCCGTCCCCTAGTGGCACGGCACGCCGAGCAGGTGCCGCCCGTCGTGCATCAGTTCGTGCAGGAAGGCGCCCGTCTGGGAGACCGCGCCGTTGTCCATCAGGACCAGGTAGGCCACGAGCAGCAGCACGGGTACGGCCAGAAGCCAGGGGCGGAGCCGGGGTAGGGGAATGATCGAGGGGGTGGACAGCCCGCTCATCTAAGAGCCTCCTCAGGGTGACGCGTCCCATATCGTGAGGTCACGACCGCCAAGCGACCTGGCTCCCGGGATCTGCGTCCCGGATACAGTGGCGCGTCCGCACCGGCATCTCACCGGATTTCCCTCGGACGATCGTGAAATCCATCGAAACGTATCCCGTCCTCCCGTTCGCGTCAATGAGCCCGGTACCTCCTGGGGAAAGTACGCATACGAGATGATGCGGGACGTAAGCGACAGCGGAACGAGGAAGCCGGTGTGAATCCGGCGCGGTCCCGCCACTGCGATCGGCGAGCGAAGCTCGACGCAGACCACTGCCCGGAAGGGTGGGAAGAGCCGCTCCACTCCGCCTCGACCACGCACCTGCTGCCTGCACTACCGCCTGCCCGGAGCCGGGAAGTGCGGCGACCGCGCCCTGATCACCCCCCAAGCGCGCCACGAGCAGTGGGCGCGTGCCGTACGAGAATCTCAAGGAGCCTCATGAGCCACACCGTCGTCGAGGAACAGGGCACCGGCACCCGGCACGTGTGGGAGCTGCCCACCGACGAGCAGACCCTGCTGTCCCCGGTGAAGGACATCTTCGAGAGGCATTGGGAGCACATCTGGTTCGGTGTGATCATCCATGCTTCTGAGGACCCGGCGATCAGGTCCCTCAGAAGCACTCCGGTCCGCAGCCGGCGGTGGGCCTGCCCTCGGCTGTCGCGTGGCCCGGCCGGTGGACAGGAGGAGTGAAACGTTCACCGCCGTTCTGCCGGCCGGCCTTTCGCCCGCTTTCCGAAGCGCCTGTTCGACGGGGATGCCGCGGCGCGAGGTGCGAACAGCGGAAACCGCACCTCGTTGACTCACCCCTCCCTGCCGGGATTGGCTCGCGGCGGTAGCAGATCACCGTCCGTGGACATCGGCGTCCCCGAATCGTCAGCGTCGACACGCCATGTCGCGCCGACGCCGAGTACTCAACCGGTGGTCCACGAGGGCGTGTTTTCGTCGCCCTCGAGAACGACACTCTCGCAGAATGGGAAAACATCCGTGCGACAAGTCAGCTCTTTCCACCGGCGGTTGAGGCTGTCGGCCGCCGCCCTCGCAGCGGTGTTGACGGCCGGCGTCGGTGTGGCCGGTACGCCCGTCGCGTCGGCGGCCGCGGCCGGATGCCAGGTCGACTACACGGTCACCAACCAGTGGCCAGGCGGCTTCGGCGCGAATGTGATCGTCAAGAACCTCGGCGACCCGATCAGCGGCTGGAAGCTGACCTGGTCGTTTTCCTCGGGACAGACCATCACCCAGCTGTGGAACGGCACCTACACCCAGTCCGGCTCCCAGGTCACGGTGACCGACGCCTCCTACAACGGCGGCATCCCCAGCGGAGGCAGCACGAGCTTCGGGTTCAACGGAAGCTGGAACGGCTCCAACCCGGTGCCGGCGAGCTTCGCCCTGAACGGCGTGACCTGCACCGGCGGCGTCACCTCCCCGAGCCCCACCCCGACGCCCACTCCCACCCCGACCCCCACCCCGACTCCGACGCCCACCCCCACGCCCTCGCCTTCGCCGAGCGCGCCGGGCGGCACCCCCGTCGAACGGCACGGCCAACTGCACGTCTGCGGCACCACGATGTGCGACAAGAACAACGCGAGGGTCCAGCTGCGCGGCGTGAGCAGCATGTGGCTCAACTGGGAGACCGCCCCCTACGCCGAGAACCTGTCCGCGCTGAAGTGGATGCGGGACAACTGGAACCTTCAGGTGATCCGGGCCGCGATGGGCGTGGAGCCGGCCGGCGCCTATCTGAGCGACCCGAACAAGGCGCGCGCACAGGTCGAGACGATCATCAACAACGCCGTCGCCGCCGGGGTGTACGTGATCGTGGACTTCCACGCGCATGAGGCCCACAAGGAGCAGGCGCAGGCCGTGGCGTTCTTCGCCGACCTGGCCAGGCGCTACGGTCACCTGCCCAACGTCATCTGGGAGGACTGGAACGAGCCGCTGCAGCTCAGCTGGACCGGCGTGCTGAAGCCGTACCACGAGGCGGTCGTGTCCGCGATCCGCGCGGTCGACCCGGACAACATCATCGTGCTGGGCACCCCGACCTGGTCGCAGGACGTCGACACCGCGGCGACCAGCCCCGTCTCCGGCACCAACCTGATGTACACGCTGCACTTCTACTCATGCACGCACGGCGCCTACCTGCGGGCCAAGGGCGACACGGCGATCAGGGCGGGCCTGCCGCTGTTCGTCACCGAGTGGGGCGCGAGCAACGCCGACGGCGGTCTCGACGGCAGGGTCTGCCTCGACGAGGCGCAGGCCTGGATCGACTGGATGAAGGCGAACAACATCTCCTGGACCGCCTGGAAGCTCGACGTCGGCACCGACTCCACCAACATCCTCGCCCCCGGCGCTCCGGTGACCGGCGGATGGAACAACTACCTGCACGGCCACGCCCCGTTCGTCGTGGCCAACATGAAGTGAGCCGGCGCTCATGAAGTGAGCCGGCGTTCCTGAACGCCGCCGGATCGCAGGCCGGATGCGGCCTGCGATCCGGCAGGCCGCATCCGGCCCCGCTGTCGCGGGCGGGGCCGACGGCCCGGGAGCGGGGCATCGGGCGCGTCGCCCGTCTGCCCGTTTGCACCGACCCACGAGACGTGCCGCCTGGCGTCGTTCAGTCGGCGGCGCGCCGGGTGCCGGCGGAGGCCATGCCGAGCCAGGTGTGGGGGTTTCCTTCCCAGCACCAGCCGAGTTTGGGGGCGTTCTGGCTGATCCAGATGGCGGGGACCCGGCGGTCGCCGGAGCGGGAGCCACCGAGGGAGAAGCATTTGTTCTTGACCAGGATCTGGGGGAAGTGGGTGATCAGGGCGATGCCTTCCTCGATGGTGAGCGGGGTGCGTCCCCTGGTGGAGATGGTGTTCATGGCGTCGCTGGGGACGGCGCCGCAGAACTCCTCGCCGCGCTCGATATCGAACAGCAGGTAGACGCGCTGGTCGGGGAGCGCGACGGCAGGGGTGGCGACGAATCGCTCGATGGCGCCGGGCTCGAAGGAATGATCGACGAATCCGGGTCTGCGTTTTCCGTGCAGGGTGGTGCGCGGCATGGTCTGCTCGATCGCGGCGACCTGGCGGGTGAGCACGAGCAGGAACGGCACCCGGCCGGTCTCCGGATCGCACGTCGTGGGCGCGTAGCGGGTGGCGTGCTCGCGTAGCGGGGTGAGCATCGCGTCGAACCGCGTGGCGTCGAGTCCGGCCATGGCGGGGTAGCCGAGGTCGATCAGGGTGCGGACCTGCCGGTCGAACTCGGTGCCCGGATCGAAGGGCGTCGGCTGGGTCATGAAATCCTCTCGAGGTCACAAGGAGGGGGGCTGTGCTGGAGCGATGCGGGCCAGCGCGCCGATTTCCAGTGCTGTCCACAGGGCACCGTCCGGGCCGAGGGTGATGCCGTGCGGCTCGCTACCGGGTGTGGGCAGGCTGTGTACCGTGATGGTGCCGTCGGCGGTGATGGAGCCGACGCGGCCTGTGCCCCATTCGGTGAACCAGGCGGTGCCGTCGGTGCCGGTGGTGATGGCGTGGGGGCGGGCGGCCCGGTCGGGCAGGGGGAACTCGGTGACCTGACCATCGGGGGTGATCCGTCCGATCTGGCCGGCGGCGATCTCCACGAACCAGAGGGCGCCGTCTTGGCCCGCTGCGATCCCCACCGGCGCTGCGGCCTCGGTTGGCAACGGGTAGAGGGCGATCACGCCGTCCGTGCCGATCCGTCCAAGGGCGCCTGCCTGGTTCAGGGTGAACCACAGCGCGCCGTCGCCTCCCGCGACGATGGCGGAGGGGAACGCGCCGGCGACCGGGAGCGGGAACTCGGTGACCTGACCATCGGGGGTGATCCGTCCGATGCGGTCGGCGGCGGTCTCGGTGAACCACAGCGCGCCGTCCGCCCCCGGGGCGATGCCGTACGGCCCGCAGTCGGGGGTGGGCAACGCGAACTCGTCGATGACGCCGCCGGTGGTGATCCTCGCGATCCGGTGCGCGTGGTATTCGGTGAACCACAGCGCGCCGTCCGGGCCGGGGACGATGATCGTCGGCCCGCGGCCGGAGTCGAGTTCGTAGCTGGTCGGCTCGGCCCCGGGGACCAGACGGCCGATCCGGCTGCTGTGGACCATGGTGAACCACAGTGCGCCGTCGGGTCCCGTGGTGATCGCGTACGGTCCGGCGTCGCGGTCGGCCACGGCGTACTCTTCGATGGTCACGTCGGTCAAGGGCTCTTCTCCAGTCGGTGTTCGGCGGCGATGCGGGCGATGTCGGCCGGGGTGCCGGCCATGATGGTGCGGGCGTGCTCGGTCACCAGTTCGGTGGGCCAGTCCCACCAGGCGGCCCGCAGCAGTCGTTCGATGTCGGCGTCGTCGAAACGGCGGCGGATGGGCTTGGCCGGGTTTCCGCCGACGATGGTGTACGGCGGGACGTCGGCGGTGACCACGGCGCCGGTCGCGATGATGGCGCCATCCCCGATGGTCACCCCGGGCATGACGGTGGCCTGGTAGCCGAACCAGACGTCGTTGCCGATCACGGTGTCACCGCGGCTGGGCATCCCGGTGACGATGTCGAGGGTGCGTTCGGTCCATTCGCCGCCGAACATGGTGAACGGGAAGGTGGACACGCCCATCGTCGGGTGGTCGGCGCCGGCCATAAGGAAGCGGGTGCCGGAGGCGATGGCGCAGTACTTGCCGATGATCAGCTTCTCCTGCCCGTAGGCGTACAGCACGTTGCGGTGCTCGAAGCCGGTCGCGCCGTCGGGGTCGTCGTAGTAGGTGTACTCGCCCACCTCGATGTTCGGTGAGCTGACCAGCGGTTTGAGGAAGACCACCCGCTCGTGGGCGGGCAGCGGGTGCACGGTCATCGGGTCGGGAATCAACGCGAGGGATCCTTTCGGAGAAAAATCAGGCTCGGAGAAAGGTCAGGCGAGCAGGTCGGCAAGGACGCGGGCGCGGGCGGGCTCGCGCAGCTTGTGCATGCCTTTGGCTTCGATCTGGCGGATGCGTTCCCGGGTCACCCCGAAGTTCCGGCCGATCTCCTCCAGGGTGCGGGGTGTGTCGTCGGCCAGGCCGTACCGCTGGGTGAGGACGGCCGACTCCCGCTCGGTCAGCGTCGCTAGCACCGCTTCCAGGTCGTGGCGGAGCGAGGAGACGGCGACCTCGGCGGCGGGGTCGGGTGCGTCGTCGGCGAGAAGGTCGCCCAACTTGGCGCCGTCCTCGCCGATCGGGGTGTGCAGCGAGACCGGGTCGCGGCCGTGCCGCAGCAACTGCTCGACCTTTCGTGGCGTCAGATCGAGCTCGGCCGCCAGTTCCTCGGTGGTGGGCTCGCGGCCCAGTTCCCGCAGCATCGCGTGACGGGCCCGGGTGACCCGGTTGAGGTTTTCGACCACGTGTGCGGGGAGGCGGATCGTGCGGCTCTGGTCGGCCAGTGCGCGGCCGATCGCCTGTTTGATCCACCAGGTGGCGTACGTGGAGAATTTCAGCCCGCGCCGGTGGTCGAACTTCTCTACCGCGCGCATCATCCCGATGGTGCCCTCTTGGATCAGGTCCAGCAGCGGCAGCCCGCCGCCTGTGGCGTACCGCCGGGCGATCGAGACGACCAGCCGCAGGTTGGCCTCGACCATATGGTCTTTGGCGTGGCGGCCGTCGGCGGCCAGCCGTTCCAGCTCGCGCCGCTCGGATGGCCCGTCGCACCCGGCGGCGAGACGCTTCCCGGCGAGTCTGCCGGCCTCGATGCGCCGGCCCAGCTCCACTTCCTGCTCGGCGGTGAGCAGCGGGGTGCGCCCGATCTGCGTGAGGTAGTCCTTCACCGGGTCGATGTCGATGACTCCCTTCGGGTGGCGGGTGGGGCAGGCGGCGAGGTTGGCGGTGGTCAAAAGGGCGTGTCCTTCCGTGGTCACGTCAACCGAGAGATATCGGCTGGTGTGGCCTAAATTTATGGTCAACCTAGATATATGTCAACTCCAAATTTGGGCTGATCCAAGGTAAGGTGGGTGCGTGAGCACGCAGAAGATGGGACTCAGAGAGCTGAAGAAGCAGCAGACCAGGGAGAACATCTCCCACCAGGCCACCCGGCTGTTCCTGGAACGCGGCTTCGACAAGGTGACGATCGCTGATGTGGCGGAGGCCGCGCAGGTGGCCAAGATGACGGTCACGAACTACTTCCCGCGCAAGGAAGACCTGGTCTTCGATCTGGGCGAGGAGTTCGTGCAGTCGCTGGCCAGGACCGTCCGCCGAAGGGCGCCCGGCGAATCCGCCCTGGCCTCGCTCCGCCGCGCCTACCTGGCCGCGGTCGCCGAGCACGACCCGGTCATCGGCTTCTCCGGCCCCGCGTTCGCCCGGATGATCGATGCCAGCCCGGCCCTGACCGCCCGGCTACGGGAATTCCACGACGAGCGCGAGAAGGCCCTGGCCGACGCGCTCGCCGTGGAGACCGGCGCCAGGCCCGACGACATCCTGCCCCGGGTGGCCGCCGCCCAGCTCGGCGGCGTCCACCGGCTGCTGTTCGACGAGACCCTCCGCCGTACCATCGCGGGGCAGGACGACGCGGAGATCGCGGCGGTTCTCACCCGCTATATCGACGCCGCCTTCGGCCTCCTGGAACCCTCTCTCGGCGGCTACGCCGTCCGCCCCGCCGGGTGACCGCTCAGTGCGGACGGGCGGCGTCAGGTTCACCTGCCCTCTGTGCCGGGCTTGACGGTGACGAACCGCCTCATCATGCCGGAGGTTCCAGGGGCCGGGTCAGAGGGGCCGGCGGGGGAGGGGCAGCCTGGTCCGGGTGATCAGCGCCGCCACGGTCGCCAGCAGGGGCAGTCCCACCACCACGGCGATCACGAATGGCCACGGTACGGCGACCGTGGCGGGATCTCCGGCGCCGTGCGTCGTCATCGGCCGGCTCAGCGCCACGCCCGTCACCGTTCCCGCGACCAGCCCCACCAGCGCGCCGAGTCCGGAGATGTACAGGGCCTGGCCCGCCACGACCATCCGCAGTGTCCCGGGAGGGGCGCCGATGGCCGCCATCGTCGCCCGCTCCGGCCGCATGTCGGCGGCCGCCAGGCGGGTGGCGGCCAGCGTGCCGCCGACGCCGAGGACCAGAGCGCCGACGAGCCAGCCCCACAGGCCGGGGTCGGGCACGTTGCGGTAGCCCTCCTCGAAGGCGACCGTGACACGGCGGTCCACCTCGGTGAGATCGCGCGCCAGCGTCGAGTCGGCTGACGGCCGGTGCATGGCGTAGAGCTGGCGTTCCACCGTCGTGAAACCGGCCTGCTCGGCCAGGGCGCGCGGCAGCAGGGCGCCGCCCTGGTGCTCGTCGGCGGGTGTGGCCGCCACCGCGGGGACTTCGAGCGTGCGCGGGGGACCGGACGTGGAGCTGGCCCGCAGCGTCAATTTGCCGTCCCGCAGCGCGGCCGGGTCGAACACCACGGCCTTGCCGCTCGCCAGCGCCGCGGCGGCCCGCGGGTCATGGCGCCCTTGCAGGAGCCTGAGCAGAGCCTGGTCTCCGATGGCCGCCGTGCGACGCGTCCGTTTCCCGTTCCATCGCACCGTGTACCGCAACGCGTAGCGGTGGCCCTGAGCGTCCTTCGCGTGATAGCCGGCGGCCATCGGCAGGCCCGGCAACAGGCGTGCGGTTTCCGCGCGCATCCTGTTCCAGGCCGCGTCGCCGATGTCGCCGGCCCAGATCGCCAGCGTGCCGGTCGGGCGTGCCGAGGTGTAGGCGTCACGCCGGTCCATGTATTCGCTGTAGGTGCCGATGCCCACCGCCACGGCCGTGGCCGTGACCGCCATGACCGCGGCCACGGCGCTCGCCGTACGGGATCGGTGGCGGACCGCGTCACGTACGGACACCCGCAGCGGGAGCCGCAAGCGCGTGGCGAGGAATCCCGTGCGGCGGACCAGCCATGGCGTCAACACCACCAGCCCGAGCAGGACCAGCACAGCGGAGGCGAGCACCCACACCGTGCCCGGCTGGCGCCGCGCCACCACGGTCGCCCCCGATCCGGCCAGCACCAGCACAACTCCCATCAGGGGCCATCCCGGCCGATCGGCCACCGCGGGCGCGCGGCCGGCCAGCACGGTCGCGGGGCGCTGCCGGGCCGCCTGTACGGCAGGCACCAGCGCCGCCACGATCCCGGTGAGCAGGCCCAGCGCGGCGACGCTCAGGACCGGCGGCCACGGCACCCCGGGCGGGCCGACCTCCCCTCCCCAGCGCGCCACGATCGGGGCGCCCAGCAGGCCGGCGCCGACGCCCAGCACCGTCGCCATGAGGGTGGCGGCGCCGCCGAGAACCAGCCCGTCGGCCAGCACGATCGTCCGCAGGTGCCCGGCCGAGCCGCCCTGTGCGGCGATCTCGGCCAGTTCCCGGCGCCGCCTCCGGAGCCCGACCGCGAAGGCGGGCCCGGCCAGCAGCACGGTCTCCAGCACCACCATGATCACCATGGCGCCGATCCCGACCGCGTGCTGGACGTCGAAGGCCGAGGCCGGGGGTCGCGGCGGGTCCGTGAGCACGGCGCCGGAGGTGACGAACAGCCCGGCCCTGTTCAGCGCGGGCACGTCGGCCCAGGACACCGGCTTCGCGGTGTCGACGAGCCATCCGGGGCCGTACCCGCTCGGAGTCCAGAAGTCGTCCGACGGCGCCAACGGGAGATCAGGACCCACGACCTGCCGAAGCGACGGCCGGTGCGGGTGCTCGACCACTCCCACCACCGTCAGCGGCGCCGCGCCGGACGGTCGCACTACATCGCCGGGCCGCAGGCCCAGCGCAGGCGTCACCGCGACCTCGCGGGCGGAGGGAAACCTGCCCTCGACCAGTGTCAGCATTCCCCTGGTGAGGGGATCGCGCAGGTCGATCTCCAACGCGTCGACCGGCTCGGCGCCCACCCGGAGCACGCCGGTGCTGAAAGGCGTCGACCGGGTGCCCGGTCCGAGCAGCGCCACCAGCTCGGCGGCGCCGAGCCTGGGTGCGGTCGCTCCGTCGCCGCCCGTGCTCCAGCTCACCCCGCCCGGCTCCTGGCGGAGCACCGTGCCCTCCGGCACCTGCACGAGGCGGGCGTCGGCCGCGCCGAGCTCGGCCACCAGGCCCTCCTGCGGCGTGACGGTCATGGTCTCGGTGAGGGTGAGAACCGCCGTGATCACCAGGACGGGCAAGCCGATCATCACCATGATGAGCGCGCTCCGTCCCCGGGAACGCCACGCGTTTCTGCGGGCGATGCGCAGCGCGGCGAGAACGGCGCTCATCGGGCACTCTCCAGTGACATATCCGTGGAATCCGTGATCGACCCGTCGCAGAGGAACACCACGCGATCGGCCCAGGCGGCGTACCGCGGCTCGTGGGTGACGAGCAGGACCGCCGCGCCCGCGTCACAGCGAGCGCGTAACAGGTGCAGGATCTCGTCGCCGGTGTGCGTGTCGAGCGCGCCGGTCGGTTCGTCGGCCAGCAGCAGGCGCCGCTCGCCGACCAGGGCGCGGGCGATCGCGACCCGCTGGCGCTGGCCGCCGGACAGCTCATCGGGGAAGCGGTCGGCCAGGTCGGCCAGGTCCATCTCCGCCAGCACGGTCATGGCCTCCTCGCGAGCGAGGCGCGAGCGCACGCCGTCGAGTTCGCGCGGCAGCATCACGTTCTCCGCCGCCGTCAGCGACGTGATCAGATTGAGGTCCTGGAAGACGTAGCCGACGCTACGGCGCCGCAGTGCCGCCAGGTCGCGCACGGTGGCCAGGTCCCGCCCGTCGATGTGAACCGTCCCCGACGTGGGCCGGTCGAGCCCGCCCGCGAGGTTGAGCAGGGTCGACTTGCCGGAGCCGGAGGGCCCCGTGATCGCGACCAGCTCTCCGGGGGCGACCTCCAGGCTCACGCCCTTCAGAGCGTGTACGGCCGTCGCCCCTTCGCCGTGGACTCTGGCCACCTCGGTCAGCCGTACGACCGTCATCTTTCCTCCTTGAGAACGGCCTCACAGTGGTCCAGCCACCGTTGCTCGGCCTCGGCCTGGAAGATCATGGAATCGAGCACTAGCCGCTGGGCCGCACCTTCCATGGCGGCTCGCTTGGCCCTGGTCAGCTGCTGGAGGGTGCGCATGGTCGCGGTACGTTGCCTGCGGATGACCTCGACGACGTCCACTTCCTTGGCGGCGACGGCCATCGCCAGTTTGATGACCAACTCGTCCCGCGGCCGGTCGGACTGGGCGACGGGGGTGCTGAACCATCGCGCCATCTCCGCCCGGCCGGCCGCGGTGATCGCGTAGACGACCCGGCCATGCTCGTCCGACTCGCCCTGCTCGACCAGACCGTCGCGCTCCATGCGGGACAGCGTCGTGTAGACCTGGCCGATGTTGAGCGGCCAGGTCGCCCCCGTCGACGCCTCGAATTCCACCCGCAGTTGGTAGCCATGCCGCGGCCCCACGCTGAGGAGGGCGAGCAGCCCGTGTCTGATCGACATGCCTACTAAGTATGCATACGCGGTATGCATAACTCAAGGGGTCCGCTCGATGGCGGCCGTACGAGAACGGGGCCGGATCGAGCCGCGATCAGATCAAGCTTCCGTTCATGCGCAGCACGGCGACGGCCTCGACCGTCATGTGGCCACGCCATTTGAGTGATGCGGCGGCCGAATGGCTGGTGAAGTCGACCGTCCATCCGCCGTCCTGCCGCTGCCCCAGCTCCAGGCGGTCGAGGTCGTCCGACACGGCCTGGGGGTCGAGCAGGCCGCGGATCGGTCGCCCGGTCTCGGGCGCGTAGTCGAGAAGACGCAGCGTCTCGCCCTCCGCCCCGCCGACGACGGCCAGTGCCCCGTTCTTCGGGACGAACCGTCCGAGGCGGTCGAGCAGATCATGTGCCTTGGGGTGGGTGTCGGCCGCGGTGTCGAGGAACTGGATCGCGAAGGAGAGCACGTACGCGAAGGGCGCCTCGTCGATCCGGCGGATCGCGTCGAAGCAGTACCGCGTCGCCTTCGCAAGCCATGGATCGTCTCGTACGGCTTCGTCCCAGCGCGCGGCGCGGTAAGCCTGCGTCGCCACCGCCGCCGTGATCTGCAGCGACGACTCCGCGGGATCGGCCTGCACCCAGAACGGGGCGCACGCCACGGGGTCGCCGATCGGGAGCGCGAACGGCAGCCCGCCATCGGGCAGCGTCACGGACTCCAGCCAGCCGAGGAGGGCCGGGGTGTGCGGCGAGGTCGCGGGGCCGGCGTCGGCGAGCGCGGCGAGCGCGTGCTGGGCGCCTCCCGGCTGGCTCCCCGGTGCACGAAGGTCCGGTTCGAGCCCCCATCCGTAGCCGCCGTCGGGGTTCCGGTAGGCGTCGAGCGCGTGGATGACGGCCGTACGACCCGCGTCGCTGCCGGTGGTGACGGCCTCGAAGCGCCGCCGATCGAGAACTCGCCCGTGTGCGGCCATGAATGCTCTCGCGCGACCCAGGTTGATGCTCATGTGAGCGCCCTGTCATCCATCCGCCAATGGGCGCGGAGGCTGCTGATGTACCAGTGTGGCGATGGAGGCCCTCAGCGTTTGTGGGCAGTTCCGGGAGCCGGAGGCGGCGAGACGTATCGGGGTGGGGTGCGACTCAGCTGGATCGGGTTTGCAACTTGCCGCGACTTCCTTCCACCACGGGCCAGGTCGACGATGGGTTGGAGATCGAGGCTCTCGGCAAGCTCGAATGCCTCGGGAATGCTGTTGACCTGGCCCGCCGGGACGCCAGCGGCGCTCAGCCGACCGATCCAGACGCTCCTCGGGGCTGCCGCCAACAGGTTGTCGATGACCTTCACCAAAACATGCCGGTTCTCCACTCGCTTCGCATTGGTCGAGTAGCGACTGTCATCGGCGAGGTCAGGCCGCCCGAGAACGTCCATGAGCGAGCTGAACTGTCGGTCATTCCCAACCGCCAGGACCATGGCGCCATCACCGGCCTGGAAGACCCCGTAGGGAACGATCGAGGGGTGGTCGTTTCCGGTGGCGGCGGGGTTCACGCCACCCTCCACGTAGGCGCTTGCCTGGTTCGTTAGTGCCGAGAGAGCAGATGAGAGCAGATTCGTCTCCACGCGCTGTCCCTCTCCGGTACGGCTTCGATGACGGAGCGCCGCCAGGATCCCGATGGTGGCGTGCAGCCCGGTCACGACGTCGATGAGCGCGACGCCGACCTTCGTCGGTGTGGCCGGCTGGCCGGTGATCGACATCAGCCCGCTGGTGGCCTGGACCAGCAGATCGTAGCCGGGCAGGTCGTGGCCGCCCTTGGCGCCGAACCCCGTAATGGAACAGTAGACGATCCCAGCGTTCAGCTTCCGCGCCGTGTCGTAGCCCAGGCCGAGGCGGTCCATCGTGCCGGGGCGGAAGTTCTCCACCAGAACATCACTGTTCCTGACCAGTTCGCGCGCGCGGGTGAGATCGTCGGCGTCACGCAGATCCAGCACCAGGGAATCCTTGTTGCGGTTCACTGCCCGGAAGTACGTCGACTCGCCATCCCGCCACGGTGGTCCCCAGTGCCGGGTGTCGTCACCTTGCGGGCTCTCGATCTTGAGTACCTCCGCCCCGAGGTCAGCGAGCAGCATGGTCGCGTACGGAGCCGCGAGCACCCTTCCGAAGTCGAGTACACGGATTCCCTCAAGCGCCGACGTCATGGTTTCTCCTCAGGGATGTACGGCTCACCCGATGTCTGTGCACAGCCGAAGACAGAAGTGTATGCACTTGCCGCGCCAGAAGCTCGACAAGATGCGAAGTTTGTTCTAGATCGGCTGGAATCTTCAGGCGAAACCCTTGACACTTGTATGCAGGTTTGAGAGCGTCCTCACCAGGCTTGTATGTAGGAAGGGATGAGTGGGCGATGAGGTTGGTCACATACGAACGAGACGCCATGTGGCGAGCCGGCCTTCTGGTTGAAGGGAACGTGATCGACCTTGCCGATGCTGCCGCAGAGCTGCAGTTGACGGATCGACCCGCTGGCGCCTGGCTCTCTGTGCGGGGTGTGCTGGAGTCGGTGCCTGCCGCCGACCTGGAAGCGGTCCACGCGCACGTTGCGCGTCAGGGCACTGACGGCGAGGCGGTTCCGGTGAGAGACGTACGCCTGGGGCCGCCGATTCCGGACCCAGATAAGATCATCTGCATCGGCCTCAACTACCCGCAGCACGCCGCCGAGGTGGGCCTCAAGCCGAGCACATTTCCGGAGATCTTCTCCAAGTATCGCAATGCTCTGACGGGCTCGACCGAGCACATAGTGTCGCCGGCCAGGACGGCGCAGCTGGACTACGAGGGGGAGTTGGCCGTCGTCATCGGGCGTCGGTGCAAGAACGTCTCGCCGGAAGATGCCTTGGACCAGGTCGCCGGCTACATGGTCTTCAACGACGTAAGCGCCCGTGACCTCCAGCTACGGGGAAGCCAGTGGCTGCCGGGCAAGAGCTGCGACTCCTTCGCGCCGTGCGGTCCTGCTCTGGTGACCGCGGACGACATTCAGGACTTGGACCACTTGCGCATCGTGACCAGGGTCAACGGGGACACCGTGCAGGACGCGCGGATCGGGGAGATGACGTTCTCCATCGCTGAGGTCATCGCCGAACTGAGCGCGCTGATGACTCTCGAAGTCGGGGACGTCATCGCGACCGGGACGCCTCACGGGGTAGGCATGTCGTTCGACCCACCCAGGTTCCTGCAGGTCGGTGATGAAGTGGTCGTCGAGGTCGACGGACTCGGCCGGCTGGTCAACACGGTGGTCGCAGCGGATTGTCATCACGGTGAGGACGAGCGCCGATGAACGAACCGCTTGACCTGATGGCTCCGAGCCTGGCAGTAGAGGGACTCGAGGGGCCCGAACAGATTCGGGCGATACTCCGTGAGTTGATCTTCTCCGGCCAGCTTGCCGCTGGTACCCCCTTGTCGCAGGTCCAGCTCGCCGAACAACTGTGCGTGAGCCGTACCCCGCTTCGGGAAGCGCTGCGCATGCTCGAGGCCGAGGGGCTGGTCGAGTCCGAGCGCAATCGCAGGATGCGCGTCGCGTCACTTTCCGTGACCGACCTCGTGCACTCCTATGCCGGCCGCATCGTGCTGGAAGCATTCGGCGTCCGCCTGACCGTTCCGCATCTCAATGCAGAGCGGATCGCCGCACTGCGGAACTGCCTCGAGGAAATGGACGAGTGCGCCAAGCGCGGTGACTTCGACGGCTGGGAGATCCCCCACCAGCGGTTCCACGACGGGCTCATCGAGGAGGCGGGCCCACAACTCGTGCGCCTCATTGATCAACTGCAATCGCATGGTCGTCGGTTCAGGAGCCTCTACGTCACTCGACGTCCGACCGAGGCCTGGACCCGATCGGCCGTGGAGCACGGAGAGATTCTTGACGCGTGTCAGAGCGGGGATGCCCAGATCGCCAGCGAGCGAGTGGCCAGGCACCTGGCGCAGACCGCGCTCACCATGGTTGCCGCCACTGATCCCGGACACGACCCCGTGGCGATCAGGACCGCGTTGCAGACCGTGTGCCCGCGCGACCAGTCAGAAAGCAAGTAGCCCGACCTTCAACATCCAGCTCAGATAGGAGCCTGCGCAGTGAACGCCCCCCGGAGCCTCCAGGATGTCCAGTTCAAGCCACGACGGATCGGGCACGGGAACTTCTTCGTCAGTGATCTGGAACGTTCGATGGAGTACTACGAGAACGTCTTCGGCCTGCAGGTTGTCTTCCGTGAACCCGGCATCGGGGCAGGATTCCTGAGCAATGGCAACAGCCATCATGACATCGGCCTCATCGAACTCCCCAAGCAGACGCTGATCGGTCGCGACGGCCAGGTGCAGGTCCCCGTCGACAAGAAGCGTAAACCGGGGCTCAATCACATCGGTCTCGAGATGGAGAGCGAGGCTCATCTGGTAGCGGCGTACGAACGGGCCGTGGCGGCCGGCGCTCCTGTCCACCGGACGGTGGACCACACGATCGCCTACAGCGTCTACATGTTCGACCCGGACGGCTACTACCTGGAGTTCTATGCCGACTCTCAGGACGACTGGCGGGTGATCATGGAGGAGAAAAGCGAGCAGTTGCTGACGGGCAACTGGACGCCTGATCCCTCGGTCGCCTCGGACGTCCCCAAGTACGTCGTGGAGACGGAACGTCGAACGGTCGAAGGCGCACCGTTGCAGCCCCACCGTGCCGCACGTGCTTCTCTGTTCGTCAAGGACCTGGCCACGTCCATCGAGTTCTACACCGACATCGTCGGGATGACGCTCGTCGCCGGCTCGGTCCACGAGGGTTACGCGGTCTTCGCCGGGACGGTTGGATCCTGGGACCTGGGTCTCTTCCAGACCGATGATGGAAAACCCACTCCCCGGATGCACCACTTCGGCTTTGAGCTGAGTGGTCCGATCGAGCTGGAGACTGTCGTGGAACGGCTGCGGGAAGCCGGCGCCCGCGTCGAGGGCCAGATCGTCCACGCCACCAAGCAGAGCGTGTGCGTCCGGGATCCCGATGGGATTCTGTTCGAGTTCTACTTCCAACAGTCACGAGATGCCGCAGAGCTGCGGAACTTGCCGGAGGAACCGGCCTTCCTGGTCTGAGCTGAGGCTCGGCAACCTTCAGGTGCATTGCGAGAGCGGTGCGCACCTTCTCGGGGATCAGCAAGTCGTCAATGGGCCGCTGCCCATTCGGCGACACACATTTCTCACGGTGTGTCCCATATGGCTGGTCGCGTACGGCAGCCACGAACTAGAGGAGAACAGCAATGGAGCTGCGTCCAACGAGAAGAGCCAGGGCTGCAGTGGCTGCTGCTACGACTTTCGCCCTGGTGCTCACAGGCTGCGCCAGTGAGGGCGGCTCGGGCAGCAAATCAGACACCATCCGGGTAGGACTCATCGCCGCCCTGAGTGGCCCCGCGGCGGCCTTTGGGGGACCGCAGCAGGCGTCCATGGCAGCGGCGGTCGACCGCATCAATAACGCCGGCGGAGTCGAACTCGACGGAAAGACGTACAAGTTCGAGCTCAAAAGCTACGACCACGCCTACGACCCGACCAAAGCCGTAACGGCCGCGAACCAGGCGATCACCAAGGACGATATCTCCTTCCTGCAGGTGGACGGCGGCTCGATCGTTCCAGCCGTACAGCCGATCGCGGAGAAGCGCGACGTCATGGTGATGGCGCTGGCCGGTGGTGACCAGTACCTGGGCGAGAAGCATCCCACCACGTTCCGGCTCTACTACGACATCTCCCGGTCCTTCGGAGCCTCGCTCTCCTACATCAAGTCCAAGGATCCCAAGGTGCAGAAGGTGTTGGGCATCTTCACCGATGACGAGGTCGGACGAGTGATCGCCGAGCAGAGTGACGGCATCGCCAAGTCACTCGACGTCACACCTTCCAGTGTCTTCGTCTCCCGCGATGCCACGGACTTCGCTCCCGTGCTGAACCAGGTGCTGCCGAAGCGCCCGAACGTCATCCAGTTCGGGGGCATGCCGCCGTCCCAGTACGCCGGAATCGTGAAGACCGCGCGCCAGCTGGGCTATGAGGGTGCCTTCATTTTCCCGGACACCGTCTACCTGCCGGCCGTCATCGACACCGCGGGTCCGGAAGGTGCTGCGGGAAGCGTCTCTTCGCCGTTCTTCGGAGCCTTCACAAGCGAGGAAGGCAAGTACTGGACCGAGCATATTGCGAACTACAAGGGCGGCGACCCTTCACAGGGTTGGAGCGCTCTGGCGTACGACAACCTCTTCCTGCTGAAGGCGGCTATTGAGAAGGCGGGCACCCTCGACACGAAGAAGGTCAGTGAGGCCATGCAGGAGGTCAGCTTCGACGGTGCTGTGGGCCAGGTCAGGTACGGAGGCAAGGACCAGTACGGCCTGAACCAGATCATCGAGCTGGACTTCCCGGTGGCTGAGATCCAGAAGGACGGCACCCTCAAGCAGGTCACCGTGGTGCCTGCCGCGGAGGCGAACCGCTGGTGAGTTCCTCCCTCGCCTCGTTCCTCCAGATGCTCTTCAACGGGCTCTCTCTCGGAGCGACGTTGGCCCTCATCGCGGTGGGTCTGACGATGGTCTTCGGGGTCCTGCGCGTGGTGAACTTCTCGCACGGCGTACTCTTCATGTTCGGCGCCTACACCACCTACTTCGTGGTCGAGGTGCTGGGACAGGGCTACTTCACGGCGCTGGTGGTGGCGGCGGTGGTCGTCGCCTCCATCAGCGCAGCGCTGGGCGCCACCGTTTTCCGGAGGTTCGAGGGCCTGCTGCTTGAGGGTGCGATCGCCGGCATCCTCCTGGCTCTCCTGCTGGAGAACGTGGCGCTGGTCTGGTTCGGGGCCTCGCCGAAGAGCGTCGCCGGCCCGTTCACCGACGTGGTGGCGATCGGCGGTGTGTACCTCGAAGGCCATCGGATCCTGATCATTGCGGTCGCCATCGTCCTGGTGACAGCACTGCATCTGTTCGTGACCCGGACCCGTTACGGACGAGCCCTCAGGGCGGCGCAACAGGATTCCTTTGCGGCTCGTTCGCAGGGCATCGCCGTCCCTCGAATGTTGATCATGACATTCGCGATCGGTGGTGCACTCGCCGGAGCCGCTGGCGCGCTCGTGGCACCGCAGCAAGTGCTCCTGCCCTCGATGGGGCAGCCGCCCCTCCTCCTGGCATTCGTCATCGTCATCGTCGGCGGCATGGGCAGCGTCAAGGGAAGTCTCATCGCCGCGGGGGCGATCGGATTGCTGCAAAGCGGGATTTCGACGTACTGGGTCCCCGAGGCCGCCGTGTGGAGCAGCTTCGCTGTCGCCCTCTGCTTCCTGGCCTTCCGCCCCCAGGGAGTGTTCGGAAATGCCTAATAGCGCTCGTCTCAGCCGATCTGGACGCCCGCGCCAGTGGGGCAAGATCAGTGCTGCCCTCGGCCTTCTCGCGGGTATCACCTTCGGTTTGACCGCGGGCGAGTACTACCTCAACGTCGGTGTGCTCGCATTCCTCTCGCTGATCATGGCCATCAGCCTCAGGCTCCTCATGCTGGCCGGCGAGGCGGCGTTGTGCCACGGGGCGTTCTATGCCTTCGGCGCCTACACGACCGGCATCCTCACCACGCAGCACGGCATGCCGTTCTGGCTCACCGTTTCCCTCGGGGGTCTTGTGGCCGCGTGCGGTGCCCTGATCATCGGTGTGTCGAGCTTTCGGACCAGCGGATCCTACTTCCTGCTCATGACGTTCGCCTTCCTGATCGTCGCCTCGTCGATCATCGAGTCTTGGACAAGCCTCACCGGTGGCTTCTCAGGCATCGTCGGGATTCCGTCTCCAGGGGGAGTCGACTCGCTCGCCGACTGGTACTGGCTCATGCTCGTGCTCGCCGCACTCGTCTTCCTGGTCTTCCTCTTCATCGAGTCGTCCCGGTGGGGACTAGAGCTCAAGGCGTTGGGCCAGTCGCGTGAACTCGCACAGTCGATCGGAATCTCGCCCGGCCCGAACATGTTGGTTGCCTTCACGGTCGGTGCCTTCTTCGCCGGTGTCGCAGGCTCCTTCTACGCCAGCTACGTGTCCTTCATCGCGCCATCCAGCTTCTCGTTCTGGCTGTCGGTCTATGTGCTGATGTACGTGATCATCGGCGGCTCCCGGTATCTCGTTGGGACGGTGGTCGGAACCTTCGTGCTCGCTGTGATCCCAGTCCTGACGGACTGGTCCGAGGGATATGTCGGCATCTTCACAGCTGCCATAACATTGCTCATCCTCATGGCCGTCCCGAACGGAATCGTCACCGCGCTCGCACACCGGTTCGGTAGCCAGACCGCGGCAGCGACTCTCCGCCGCCGTGTTCACCCGGGCGTTCGCTCACATCGGGACGCCGCCCAGGACGCCCCTACCCGCGATCCGGAGTCCCGGACAGACGCGATCCTGCGGCTCTCTGGCGTCTCCAAGAACTTCGGCGGACTGCAGGCCCTCGATAATGTTTCGTTCAGCGTCCGACCGGGGGAGACGCTGGGCATCATCGGTCCGAACGGCGCAGGGAAGACCACGCTGTTCAACCTCATCAGCGGATTCGATGCCCCGTCAGGGGGCACGATCGAGTTCGGCGAGCGCCGGCTTGAGACGCTCAGACCGGCAAGAGTCGTCCGCTATGGTCTGACACGCACCTTCCAGCACTCGAGCGTGTTCGGAGAACTCTCCGCCTTCGAGAACCTGGTGGTTGCATGTCGGGGTCGGCGCACCGGACTGCTGCACTGCCTCCAGCCGGTTCAGCGGGACAGGGCGGCGCTGGCCGAAGCCCAGTCGCTGCTCGAACGATTCGACATGGAAGCCTGGGCCGAGACCGCCGCCGAGGACCTGCCATACGGCGCCCGCAAGCGGCTGGGTGTCGCGATCGGCATGGCGACGAAGCCGCGGATGCTGTTTCTGGACGAGCCCATGGCCGGCCTCACCGACCCAGAGGTCCAGGAGATGACCGAGCTGCTTCGAGACCTGGATCGGTCGGGTGAGACAACGATCGTGCTCATCGAGCACCGGATGAGTGCCGTCACGAGCCTCTGCGACCGGCTCGTCGTGCTCGACTTCGGCCGTGTGATCGCGGACGGAACCCCGAATGACGTCCTCAATGACCCACAAGTCGTCGAAGCGTATCTGGGCGGGTCGTTGGAAGGGTTCGAACATGTCTGAGGCACTCTCCCTGGAACTGCGCTCAGTCTCGGCGACGTACGGGCCGGTACAAGCGCTGTCAGGCGTCACAATGCGGCTGCGAGCCGGGCTCACGACAGCGATCATCGGTGCGAACGGCGCGGGAAAGACCACGTCGTTGAATGTCATGGCCGGCCTGCACAGGGTTGCGGAGGGGACGGTCCTCGTCGGCGGAGCCGAACAACCCATACGGCGTACTGCTGTGATCCGCCCTGGCATCGGATACTCACCTGAAGGGCGCCGGGTGTTCACCCAGATGACCGTCGAGGAGAATCTCCTGATCGGTGCCCACTGCGACCGCCGTCGCCGAGACGTCGAAGCTCGGCTGCACCGCGTCTTCGACCGGTTGCCGCTGCTCCACGAGCGACGGTTCCAGGCTGCCGGCACTCTCAGCGGCGGCCAGCAGCAGATGTTGGCCATCGGGCGTGCGCTGATGCGCGACCCCGAAGTGCTGCTCCTTGACGAGCCAACGCTCGGTCTGTCCCCCAAGATGGTCTGGGAGGTCGCCGGCCTGATCCGCAGCATCGGCGCCGAGGGCATCACCATTGCACTCGTCGAGCAGAACGCACGAGTCGCCCTGTCGCTGGCCCAGCATGCGTACATTCTGGAGTCCGGCAAGGTCACGATGAGCGGCCCGGCCGAGGAGATGCGGAACGATCCGCGGATCCGGGAGAGCTACCTGTCGAAGAGCGGTGGGTGAGCGGCTGTGCCTGAACGTACAGATTATTTCTGGACCTCCACTGCGCGCGTGCCCTCGCGCACGTACTGGAAGCCCATCGACGGCGTTTCGACGCGAATTCTCGAGTTCGGGGAAGTCACGGCTACCCCGCTGATCATGGTGCATGGAACCGGCGGACATGCCGAGGCATTCATCCGCAACGTGGCCGCACTGTCCGAGCACTACCGGGTGATCCTCTACGACTTGCCCGCACACGGTTGGTCCAGCGCTCCGCAGCGGGCATACGAGATCGCCGACTACATCACCCACCTGGAAAAGATCACCGAGGAGCTGGACATCTCCGAGTTCCTCCTGTGCGGTCAGTCCCTCGGCGGCTGGATCGCGAGCCGGTTCGCTGCTCAGAACGGTGCGCGAGTCCAGCGCCTGGTGCTGGTCGGCGCCGGTGGTCTCGACAGCGATGTCACCAGGATGCGGGCCGTCCGTCAGCAGAGCCTGGACGCGGTCCATCGGGCGACAGAGGCCGCGGTTCGGCGCCGGTTGGAAGCCATCATGAGTCACCCCGAGCACGCCACCGATGAACTGGTGCACTGCCGCATGGCCATCTACTCACAGGCCGATGCGGAACAGAGAATGGATTACGCACTCCGGTTGCAGGACCCGGGGGTGCGGTCCCGCAATATTCTGCGACCCGAGGAATTGGGTCGGATCGTTTCTCCAACCCTGGTGCTGTCCGGCGACGCTGACAGGATCGTTCCACCGCGGACGTCGCTCCGGCTGAGCCGGTACATCCCCGATGCATCCTACTCGGAAATCGGCCCGGCAGGGCACTGGCCGCAGTTCGAGCAGCCCAAGCAGTTCAACGAACTCGTCCTGACGTTCTTGAACAGAGATCAGTCCCCGAAAAGTAAGGAGTCGAACAATGAGTGATCTGACCACGTTCTCGCAGGCTGACGGGGTTAGTTCGCCGATCGCGCCCTATTCCCTCATGGTACGCAGCAACAATGCACGCTCCATCTACCACATCGCCGGACAGTGCGCCGTGGACGCGTCCGGTGCCGTAATGGGCGCGACCATCGAGGAGCAGACCGCCGCGGTGTTCGACAACCTCACCAAGGTTCTGGCGGTGGACGGGCTGAAGTGGTCGAACGTCGTAAAGCTGACCTGCTACGTCGTGAACCGCGGTGACATTCGGGGATTCAATGCGGCCCGGGAGAAGGCCTTCACCGAGCTCCTGCCGAATGGTCCATACCCGGCCAACAGCCTCATCATCGTCTCCGGACTCGTCTGGCCCGAGCTGCTGCTCGAGATAGAGGGGGTGGCGGTTGCCTAGGTATCTCGAGGTGAGTTCCGCAGACCGTGGCGGGCAACCATGATGACCCGGATCAGTCCTCTGGAGCTACGGCGGGTGTTCGGAAAGTTCGCAACCGGCGTGACGGTTGTGACATATCGGGCGGATGGTGTTCCGCGCGGTGCGACGGTGAACTCCTTCACATCAGTGTCCCTCGACCCGCCCTTGGCGCTGGTAAGCCTAAGCCGGCGTGCCAAGGCGTGTGAAAACCTGCACGGTCGCCAGTTCGCGATCAACATCCTGACCGTCGACCAGCGAAACCTGGCGCTGCACTTCGCCGGGGTCCCGCAGCCCTCGGTGAGAAATCCCTTCATAGAAGCCGATGCCGGAGACGAGCCGCCTGTACTCCAAGGCTGCCTGGCGTACATCGTCTGCGATCCCTGGGCAGTGCACGACGCCGGGGACCACAAGTTGTTCATCGGCGAGGTCGTCGGCCTGTCCGAGGTCCAGCCGGATGCCGAGCAGCGCCCGCTCGGCTTCTTCGGCGGCCAGTTCTGCCGTGTCGAGAGCGGTGAGCGCATCTGGGCGGCGAACAACGAGTTGATCGCGGCGATGCAGCAGAGCCTTTCGTTTTCCTGGTAGAGCAACAACACAAGGGAGCTTCAGATGAATGACCAGCGGCATGGTTGGGATGTCACGGCGGAAATCCTGGGCAACTCCGGATCCAGGCCCCCGACAGGAGAAGAGTATCTGGAGAGCCTGCGCGATGGCCGCGAGGTATGGTTCCGGGGCGAGAAGGTCGCTGACGTCACCTCCCACATCGCCTTCAGGAACAGCGCGAGGATGCTCGCACGGCTGTACGACGCTCTCCACGACGCCGACCGCAACAAGAACCTGATCGTCGCCACCGACACGGGAAGCAACGGGTACACCCATGGATTCTTCCGGGCGCCCTACACCGTCGAAGACTTGCAGAGAGGCGCGGACGCCTGCGAGGCCTGGGCGCGAATGACGTACGGCTGGATGGGGCGGACGCCTGACTTCAAGGCGGCCTTCCTCACCACGCTTGGATCGAACGAGGAGTACTACTCACCCTTCCAAGAGAACGCGAAGCGCTGGTATCGGAAGGCGCAGGAGCAGGTCACCTTCTTCAACCACGCCATTGTCAATCCTCCAATCGACCGGAATCGCCCAATGGAGGAGGTACGGGACGCCTACATGCATGTGGAGGCCGAGACCGATGCCGGACTCGTCGTCTCGGGTGCGAAGGTGGTCGCCACGGGCTCGGTGCTCTCGCAGATGAATTTCATCAGCAACGCGGGTCCGATTCCGGTGCGTGACAAGGCATTCTCTGGGACCTTCGCGGTACCGATGAACGCCCCTGGGGTGAAGCTGATCTGCCGACCCTCCTACGAGTACAACGCTGCCGTCAGCGGTAGCCCGTTCGACAACCCGCTCTCCAGTCGACTGGACGAGAACGACGCGATCCTCGTGTTCGACAAGGTGCTGGTCCCGTGGGAAGACGTCTTCTGCTACGACGACATCGACAAGGCGAACTCGTTCTTCATCGGCTCCGGGTTCGCACTGCGTGGTCGACTACAGGGATGCGTCCGTCTGGCGGTCAAGCTCGACTTCATCTGCGGGCTGTTCCTCAAGGGTCTGGAGATGACCGGCGCCAAGGATTTCTACGGTGTCCAGGTGCGCATCGGCGAGATGATCACCTACCGTCACCTGTTCTGGACGCTGGCAAGGGCCATGGTCAAGGGGGCCGAGCGCTGGTCCGATGGTTCCGTCGTGCCGAATGCCGAAGCCGGCGAGGTCTTCCGCGTCATGCTCGGAGTGCTGTACCCGCGCGTGCGTGAAATCTTCCAACAGGACCTGGCCAGCGCACTGATCTACACCAACTCGAACAGCAGCGACTTCGACTCCGAAGAGCTGGCGGGCTACTTGGACAAGTACGCCCGAGGCAGCAACGGAGCGAGCGGCGACGAGCGGATGAAGGTCGTCAAGCTTATCTGGGATGCCATGGGCTCGGAGTTCGGCAGCAGGCACGAGCTGTATGAACGCAACTATGGCGGAAGCCATGAGATGGTCAAGATCTTGAGTTACAAGGGCGCCCAGGCGACCGGTCAGGTCGCCGACTTCGTGGCGATGGTGGACGAGTGCATGTCCGAGTACGACGTCCACGGCTGGACCGTCCCTGATCTCGTCAACCCCACTGACTGAGCGGGCTGCGCCCGACGCGTGGCAGGAAGTCGTCTGTCTCGGGGGAATGAAGGAGTTTCAGCATGTCAAACCTGGCGCAGGTCCTTGAAGGCACCACACGAGAGTTCGGTGACCGCACCGCCATCATCCATGCCGGTTCTCGGATGACGTACCGGGAGTTGAACGCGGCGGCGAACCGAGTGGCGAACCTGCTCGTCGGTCGCGGGATACGACCGGGTGACAAGGTCGCCCTGTCATGTCCCAACACGCCGTACTTCTCGCTCGTGTACTACGGGATTCTGAAGGCTGGCGCAACGGTGGTGCCGCTGAACGTCCTGTTGAAGCCGAACGAGATTGCCTACCACCTGGTCGACTCGGATTCACGGGCGTACTTCGCCTTCTGCGGAGACGCGGCGCTGCCCCTGGGCGACCAGGCGCGAGCCGCCTTTGAGCAGGTGGACTCCTGCACCGAGTTGTTCCTGATGGGAGGGACCGACGGCAGCGCCGCCGACGGGGGCGAGGACCTCGACTCGCTGCTTGCCACGGTCGCAGCGGAGTTCTCGGCAGCGGAGCGATCCGACGACGATACCGCCGTCATCTTGTACACCTCGGGAACGACGGGGCAGCCCAAGGGCGCTGAGTTGCGACACCGGAACATGCGCGACAACGCTCTGGTCGGCAAGGAGTTGTTCCGGGCGGACGCACAGCGGCCGGACGTCTACCTGTGCACCCTGCCGTTGTTCCACTCCTTCGGACAGACGGTGGTCCAGAACGCCGGCTTCGCGTTCGGCGGCACGCTGGTCATGATGCCCCGATTCCATGCAGGCGACGCGTTGACGCTCATGAAGCAGCACAGGGTCAGCTTCTTCGCCGGTGTGCCCACCATGTACTGGGGGCTCCTGGACGTGGCTTCCGGTACTCCGGATGCCGACTCTCTCGCCGAGCACCTTCGAGTTGCCGCTTCCGGCGGCGCCTCGCTCCCGACGGAGATCCACCGTCGGTTCGAGCAGCGTTTCGGGGTGAAGATCCTGGAAGGTTACGGGCTCTCGGAGACCTCTCCGGTGGCCAGCTTCTCGCCCTATGGTGAAGAGCCTCGTGTCGGTTCCATCGGGGTGCCGATCCCCGGAGTCGAGATGAAGCTCATTCGCGACGACTGGTCGGAGGTCTCCGGTGGCCCGGAGGAGGTCGGTGAGATCGCGATCAAGGGCCACAACGTGATGAAGGGGTACTACAAGCGTCCTGAAGCGACCGCCGAGGTCATGCGCGACGGCTGGTTCCGGACCGGTGACCTGGCGACCAGGGATGCGGATGGCTACTACCGGATCGTCGACAGGTCCAAGGACCTGATCATCCGCGGTGGGTTCAACGTCTATCCGCGTGAGGTCGAGGAGGTTCTCCTGACGCACCCCGCGGTAGTGATGGCGGCCGTTATCGGTGTCGATCACCCCTCCCATGGTGAGGAGGTCAAGGCCGTGGTCGTCAGGGCCGAAGGCGATCCCACCACCGAGGCGGAGCTTGTTGATTGGGTCAAGGAGAGAATTGCCGTCTACAAGTATCCCCGGATCGTTGAGTTCGTCGAGGCGCTGCCGATGACATCAACGGGGAAGATCTTGAAGCGCGCTCTTAGATGACGCTGCCCACATAAGCTCACCGCGCGGCGACGGTCTGTCCCTCAGCCCCGATTCGAGGCTATGGATCACAGGTACGACCACCGAAGCTCGAAGCTCTCCTGGTGGATCCGTTCGGCATCGGACCCGAGCCGGTACGTCTGAGTCAGACGCGGATAGCGGTCCAGGTCGATCCGCATGTCCTCAGCGAAGTCACTCCGAACGGGCGGACACTGCGCCGATCACCAGGTACTTTCACCGCCCCGAAGATCGTCATGGCTACCTGAAGCCGCCGGCCGGCGGCGACCAGTTCACCGTGCACCGCTTTGGCCCCCGCCGGAAACGTGTGGTGGTGGCCTATGGCGACCAACAGTCTTAGGTAAACGAGGAGGTTCATCCCATGGTCACTGTTCGCAGCCCATTGGGTCTGTTCCAGACCGATTCGCTCATTGGCGAGGAGGACCGAGCGATACGCGACACGGTCCGTCGCTTCGTCGATGAGCGGATCCGGCCCGAGCTGGCCGAATGGTATGAGTCCGGCTCGATTCCCGCTCGTGAGCTGGCCAGGGAGCTGGGTGAGCTCGGGGTGCTCGGCATGCACCTGGGCGGTTACGGGTGTGCCGGCACTTCCGCCACGGCGTATGGGCTCGCGTGCCTGGAACTGGAGGCCGGTGACTCCGGGCTGCGTTCACTGGTCAGTGTCCAGGGCTCGCTGGCGATGTTCGCCATCCATCGATGGGGCTCGGAGGAGCAGAAGCAGGAATGGCTGCCGAGGATGGCCAAAGGGAACGCGATCGGGTGCTTCGGGCTGACGGAGTCTGACTTCGGTTCCAACCCGGGCGGGATGCGTACCCGAGCCACCCGTGCCGGCGGTGACTGGGTGCTGAACGGGAATAAGATGTGGATCACCAACGGCTCCGTCGCAGACGTGGCCGTGGTGTGGGCGCAGACGGACGACAAGGTGCGCGGCTTCCTGGTCCCGGCGGGCACTCCCGGCTTCTCGGCTCAGGAGATCAAGAAGAAGCTGTCTTTGCGGGCCTCGGTGACCAGTGAGCTGGTGCTGGATGAGGTTCGACTTCCTGACTCAGCGATGCTGCCCGAGGCCCGTGGGCTCTCCGGGCCGTTGTCGTGCCTCAATGAGGCCCGCTACGGCATTGTGTTCGGTTCGCTCGGTGCCGCCCGCGACTGCCTTGAGACGGCGATCGCCTACGCGCAGGAGCGCGACATCTTCGACCGAAAGCTCGCGTCGTACCAGCTGACCCAGGCCAAACTGGCGGACATGGCCGTCGAACTCGGCAAGGGGATGCTGCTCGCTCTCCACCTGGGACGGCTCAAGGACGCTGGACTCCTCCAGCCGGAGCAGGTCAGCCTCGGTAAGCTGAACAACGTACGCGAGGCCATCACTATCGCCCGGGAGTGCCGCACGATCCTCGCCGCCGCCGGTATCACTCTGGAGTACCCGATGATGCGGCACGCGAACAACCTTGAGTCAGTGCTCACCTACGAGGGCACCTCGGAGATTCACCAGCTCGTCATCGGTCAGGCCCTCACCGGCCATTCTGCCTTCCGATGACGCGGACAGGTGGACCTGACGGCGCAGTGTCCCCGGCTGACGGTTCGACGCGCGCGGCGGCGGATGTCTGTTACGCGATCGGATCTTCAGGGCACCCGGGTCACGGTGCGGAGGAGGAGTCCGTGGCCGAGCCCACGGGCGACCTTCCGCAAGTTCGGGCGACAACGCCGCGAGGCGCCATCTGGGCCGCGCGTAACAGGACATGACTTTTGAAACACGACCTAGTAC
>BCRI01000021.1 GCA_001552515.1 Sphaerimonospora mesophila NBRC 14179 = JCM 3151 | reverse complement strand
TTCTGGAAGCCGTGTGATGCCAGCAACTCCCACTGATCCTCGGCCGGTAGCGCAGCCGACATATCCGTCATGTCGGCAAAGATAGACGATCATCGCTGCGCCCCATGACGACCTTGGACATCGCCGCACCCTCATGACGACCTCGGCTTCAGCGCGCCCCCTGGCAGAGGCGGACCGTCTGGTCGGCGGTGAGTTCCCTGACCAGGGAGGCGACCTGGTCGACCTCGATGAGGAAGCCGTCGTGGCCGTTCGGCGACTCGATCACGCGCAGCCGGTCCGCGCCGGGGATGCCGTCGGCGAGCTCCGCCTGCTGGACGAGCGGATAGAGCCGGTCGGAGTCGATGCCGGCCACGATCGTGCGGGCGGTGACCCGCCGCAGCGCGGCAGCCGTACCACCGCGCCCCCGGCCGACGTCGTGGGCGTTCATCGCCTCGGCCAGCGTCACATAGCTGCCCGCGTCGAACCGGCGTACCAGCTTGTCGGCATGATGGTCGAGGTACGACTCCACCTGGTAACGGCCGCCCCGCCAGGGGTCCTCGGCCCCCTGCGGCGACCGGCCGAACCGGGCCTGCAGCTCGGGCTCGCAGCGGTACGTCACGTGGGCCAGCCGCCGCGCGATGCCGAGCCCCGCGTGGGGACCCCGCCCCGGCCCGGCGTCGTGGTAGTCGCCCCCGCGCCAGCCGGGATCGGAGCGGATGGCGTGCAGTTGGATGCTCGCCCAGGCGATCTGCTCGGCGCTGGCCGCCGCCGTGGAGGCCAGCAGCAGCAGCGACCGCACCCGATCCGGGTGGGTCGCGGCCCATTCCAGCGCCCGCATCCCGCCCATCGACCCGCCGATCACGAGCGCCCAGCTGTCGATCCCCAGCGCGTCCGCCAGCTGGGCCTCGGCCGCCACCTGGTCACGTTGGGTCAGGAACGGGAAGGTCCCGCCCCAGCGCCGCCCGTCGGGACGGCGTGAGGCGGGGCCCGTGCTGCCCTGGCAGCCGCCCAGCACGTTGGGTGCGACGACGAACCAGCGGTCGGTGTCGAGCGCGCGGCCCGGCCCGATGAGCCCCTCCCACCAGCCGGCGGTCGGGTGGCCCGGCCCGGCCGGGCCGACGACATGGCTGTCTCCGGTCAGCGCGTGCAGCACCAGGACCGCGTTGGACGCGTCCGGCGCGAGGCGCCCCCAGGTCTCGTACGCGATGCGGACGCCGGGCAGCTCGCCGCCCGCCTCCAGCGGAAGCGGGCCGCCCAGCGTCACCCAGCGACGGTCGCCCGGAGGGTCCCCCTCCTGCCACGCACCGGTCGCCGGCGGTGGCGGAAGGTTCGCCGTGCCCTGCCGTACGGTCAAGACGCCGCCTTGGCCGCGCGGAACCCGGCCTCCAGGTCGGCCTTGAGGTCGTCGATGTTCTCGATGCCGACCGACAGTCGTACCAGCCCGGGCGCGACGCCGGCGGCGGCCAGCTCCTCCTCGTTCAGCTGGCTGTGGGTCGTCGACGCCGGGTGGATGATCAGGCTGCGCACGTCGCCCATGTTGGCCAGGTGGCTGAACAGCTCCACGCCCTCGACGAAACGCTTGCCCGCCTCGATGCCGTCGCGCAGTTCGAAGGCGAAGACCGCCCCGGCGCCGCGCGGCAGGTAGCGCCGGCATGCCTCGTGCCAGCGGCTGGAGGGCAGGCCGGGGTGGTGCACCGCCGCGACCTCGTCACGCTGCTCCAGCCACTCGGCCAGGGCCTGGGCGTTGGCCGAGTGCCGCTCCATCCGCAGGGACAGCGTCTCCACGCCCTGGAGCAGGAGGAAGGCGGAGTGCGGGGACAGCGCCATGCCGAGGTCGCGCAGCAGCTGGACGCGGAGCTTGATGGCGTACGCCCCCGGGCCGAGAGCCGGCCAGTAACGCAGGCCGTTGTAGGTGGGGTCGGGCTCGGTGAAGTCGGGGAAGCGCTCGGGGTGGGCGCCGAAGTCGAAGGTGCCGCCGTCCACCACGACACCGGCGATGGTCGTGCCGTGGCCGCCGATGAACTTCGTCGCCGAGTGCACGACGATGTCGGCGCCGTGCTCGAGCGGACGCATCAGGTACGGCGTGGGCAGCGTGTTGTCCACGATCAGCGGGACGCCCGCGGCGTGTGCGATGTCCGCGACGGCCCGTACGTCCAGCACGTTGCCCTTGGGGTTGCCGACGGACTCGGCGAACAGCGCCTTGGTGTTCGGGCGGATCGCGTCCCGCCAGGCGTCCATGTCGTCGGGGTCGACGAAGGTCACCTCGATGCCGAGCTTGCGCATCGTGTGGCGGAGCAGGTTGTAGGTGCCGCCGTAGATCGTGGAGCTGGAGACCACGTGGTCGCCGGAGCCGGCCAGGTTCAGGATCGCCATGGTCTCGGCGGCCTGCCCGGAGGCGAGGGCCACGGCGGCGACGCCGCCTTCGAGTGCGGTGACGCGCTGCTCGAAGACGTCCTGGGTGGGGTTGTGGATGCGGGTGTAGATGTTGCCCGGCTCGGCCAGGGCGAACACATTCGCCGCGTGCTCGGTGTCACGGAAGACGAATGAGGTGGTCTGGTAGATCGGCACCGCCCGGGCCCCCGTGGTCGGGTCGGGTACGGCTCCGGAATGCACCTGCTTGGTCTCGAAAGACCAGGTCGCGGAGGCGGGGGCGGATTCGGTGTGCTGCTCGCTCATGGTTCTCCGTAGGGTATCGGACAGCCTGAAACCGGTTTACAGCTGGTAGTCATGCGCCTTGTACGGCACCGGCCACGCGCGGTCCTCATGGTCCGGCGGGCGGTGGGGCATGTGATCATTCCCCGGCACGACATCGGGCAGGAATGGGAACGCCGCCCCGGACGAGACCCGGGCGGCCGTGACAGGAAGGAGTCGTGGGCGCCGGTGAGGCGGCGCGTCATGGCCTCAGCGCGCCATCAGCGCATGACAGCGGGACAGATGGCGCTGGCAACGCGCAGGTAGTCGACGTGACGACGGATCACCAGCATGATCACGTGGTCAAGCCAACCATGCCCGCGCCCCAAAAGCCAGTTCTCGTGACCAAAATCTCGCCTTTCGGGAAGCCGTAAGCTCCAGGTGCTCATCCAGAGAGCCGCCCCCGGGTGTGGCGGCTCTCGGGCGTCATCGGCGGTGATCAGGTCGCCCGGCGGGTTCAGGGTCGGTCGAATTCGCCGAGCTTGGCACCCTCGCCATGGCCGCGGGAATCGGGGTGCTGTCCTCGACCGAGGCATTGCGGCTGCTGGAACGGGAAATAGAGACTGCCCGTGACGGCCTGTTCGCCAAGCCAACGCCCGAGGCGAGGAACTGGCGGCCGAGCATGACCGACAGGCACGGCTACGGCAACCTGAATGGCATGAGTTCTGGCGGCCCCGCGAGCTCAGCCCTGCCGAGTACAAAGCCCAGTTCATCACCGTGGGCATCACCGACAGCGCCGCCGGCTCCGGGTGCGCCGCTGCCTCCACGCTGAACGGCCGGAACCGCTCCGTTCTCACAAGGGATCTTGCTGATATTATTTCGGTAATTCGCTAACAAGCGAAGGAGGATCTCCGAGGCAGGACCGGCATCCGATGAACAGGGTCTACGAAGCGCTCGCCCACCCGACCCGCCGCCAGATCATCGCGCTGCTGCGGCAGCAGGAGCGGTCGGCGGGTGAACTCGCCGAGCACTTCGAGATCGCCAAACCCACCCTGTCCGGACATCTGCGCCTGCTCCGGGAGGCAGGTCTGATCTTCGGCGAGAGACACGGGACGTCGATCGTCTACCACCTGCATCTGACCCTGTTGGAGGAGGCGCTGGGCGCACTCCTCGACCTGTTCAAGATCGGATACGAGAGGGGAGCCGATGACTGACGAATCCACCGAATCCGCCGGATCCGCGGCGTCCACCGACGGTAAGCGCCTTGACGTACGCCCGGGGCTCATCGGTACGGCCATCGCCTTACTCGCGTCGGCGGGGGTGTCGGTCTGGGGATGGATCCACATTCCGGACGACGCCCGGATCCCCACACACTGGGGGGCTTCCGGCGAGGCGGACGGCTTCAGCGACAAGCTGCCCGCCCTCATCCAGGCTCCGCTGATCATGCTCGCCTTCAGCGCCCTGTTCACCCTGCTGCCCCGTCTCGTTTCCCGGGAGCGCATGGGCTCCGCCCGTGTTTACATCGTGGCCTGGATCGGCGCGCTCCTTTTGATATCCGCTCTGCACGCCGTGACCATCCTCAATGCCGCCGGTGGACAGCTCCCGGCCGTTCGCGTCGCCATGGCCGGGGTGGGCGTTCTCTACCTGCTGCTCGGCAACTATCTACCGAAGAGCCGGGGCGGCTCGGCCGCCGGCGGGGGCGATCGATGGGCGGCGCAGGAGCGGAAGATCTCGCGGCGTACGCAACGGCTGGGTGGACGGCTGCTGGCCGGGCTGGGGCTGTTCCTGGTGATATTCGGCTTCGTGCTCCCGATTCCGGCACTCACCGTGATCATGCTTGTCGGCACCGTCGCCATCGGCCTCACTTTGGCGCTGTATTCCTGGTGGTCCTTCGATCCCCGGCAGAACTAGGGCCTGTTTCAGAAGTGGACCACCCATGTGATCCACTTGTGAAACAGGCCCTGGCTGTATTGACCCGCAGGGTTGTTGACACGGCTGATCGGTGGCCGGCCTCCGAGTGCGGTGTGGCAGCGATGGTAGTTGTACTGATGCAGGAAGTCCCTCAGTGCTTCGGTGCGTTGGTCGTTGCTGGCGTAGGGGCGCAGGTAGGCCCACTCCCCCTAAACTATGTGAAGCGCGTTCGTAACGGCGGCGTGCTGACGGCTTCGGGGCGACCGATCCCAGCGTCTCAGGAATCTCCCGCCTTCTGCCACATCGTGGCCGACCTCACGCCGACGCTGGTGAGCCGGTGCGAGTATGCAAATCTGCGCCGAACTCATGACGGTCTCGGTTACTTCGGCTTTAACGAATCCACAAAGGCTTACATCGAGGTTATCTCATTCGACAGACTCGTGAATGCAGCTACGGAACGAAACAGGGCGTTTTTTGATAAGCTGGGATTGCCGTCTGGCTAGGACGCGCCAGCGAGAAGTGGGAGATCTCCTAATAGAGACTGTGCGTTTGTCAGAAATTACGTCCGCGCAGCTCAAGCGACATGTGTGTATTCGTGGAGGATCGCTCCGAGTCGGTCGTTTCGGTGGATGTGCAGGTCGATGCGCCCTGATTCGGTGAGCAGGTCTGGCTCGATGTGGAGCTGCGGACCCGCAGGCGCGAGCCGGTTCCCGGGCGATCGGGGTTGCGTCTCAAGCTGCTTGAGGTCGCATAGTGGGCGGCATGCCCAACGACTGCTTGTACCCCATTGGAGATGTGGCGCGCCGGACCGGACTGGCGGTCAGCGCCATCCGCTACTACTCCGACGAAGGCATCGTCGCGCCGACGGAAACGACCGCCGCCGGGAACCGGCTGTACGACTTGCACGCCATCGCCCGTTTCGAACTCATCCGCACCCTCCGCGACCTCGGCACCGGCCTGGACGAGGTCCGGCGGCTGCTCGGCGGTGAGACCACCCTGCGCACCCTGCTCGCCGAACACCTGGAGCTGGTCGAGCGGCAGGAGAACGAACTGCGGGCCAGGCGTGCGGTGCTCCGGGCGCTGGCCGGACAGGACGATCCGGCCGCACGGGTGGTGCTGATGCGCGAACTCGTCTCGATGTCCGACGAGGAGCGCGAACGGCTGATCGACGACTTCTGGGCCGACGTCAGCACCGTCGTCCCCGACGACTTCGCCGCACGGCTCAGCGCGATGCGACCACACCTGCCCGACGATCCGACCGCCACGCAACTCCACGCGTGGATCGAACTCGCGGAACTGGTGCGGGACAACGACTTCCGCGCCGCTGTCCGCTCGTATCTGCACGACACCTTCGCCGTCGGACCGGCAGCGCAGATGACCGCCACGCCGGTGCAGGAGTTCATCCACTCGACCAGCCGGCCGCTGATGAAGCAGATCTTCGCGGCGTTCCGCAGCGGCCTGCCCGCGGACTCCTCTCACGCACGGGAGCTGGCTGCCCGCCTTGCCCACGATGCCGCCGCCGCGGTCGGCTCCCCGATGACCGTCGAACTCCGCGAACGCATGGCCGCGGGCTTCCGCTTGACCAGCGAACTCCACCAGCAGTCACTCGACGATCCGGAGTACGACCACGGGCACGGCCGCTACCTTGCCCTCGTAGCCGTGATCAACGGAACCACCCATCCCGACCAGGACGTCGACTTGGCCGAACTGAGCGCCTGGCTGTCGGTCGCGCTGCGCACCGATCAGCTCGGGTCGGAGGCGCCCTGATCGCTGAGGCGGACTGCACCTCCGCGTTCCGATGCCGACCGGTGCGGGCCGGCGGGCATGCCTCACAGGGACTTCTCCGCGATCGATGCTGGTGTGGCCCGTCAGCGGATGAGGCACCGAAACAGGGCTCACCGCAGCGGGGGTGAGCCCTGTCCTGTGCTCGGAACGAACCAAGCGTAGTTAACAGCCCTGCACGGACCACCCGTTGAAAAGTCCGCCCACGCATCGGGCCCTCGGCGTGCGCTTGTAACGCGACAAGGATGCGCGCGCCCAGACTCCGTTCCGCTGCCAGCGGCGAAACAACCCGTACACCGTCTGCCACGGTCCGTACCGCGCGGGAACATCCCGCCATGGCGCGCCAGTCCGAACTCGCCATCGGATCCCGTCGATGAGCTGCCGCTTCGCCCAGACCGGCGGACGGCCCGCTTTCCTGCCCACCGGCAACAGCGGCTCCGGCATCGCCCACTGCGCGACGGTTAAATCTCCCCGACCCACACAAAGATCATCTCGGAAGTGGACCACCCAGGTGATCCACTTCTGAACAGGCCCTAGCGCGAGATCACCACGGCGTGGAGTGGACACGGTGATCGAGATGTGACCAACCGGACCGGATCACCGGGCGTCTCAACGAGGTGTATCGACACCTCGGAGAGTGACCCGGCATGGACAGGCGGAACTTCCTGCGCGTCTCGGCGATGGCCGGGACCGTTCTCGCGTACGGCACGGCCGCGTGCGGCGCCGCGACGGCCGACCGTCGCACCTTGTCTACCGGCGCGACCGGCTCAGCCGGTGCGAGCGCCGCCGAATGGAGGGCGCTGGGGCGTGGCCTCGACGGGCGCCTGATCCGGCCCGGGGACGCCTCCTACGACCCGGCCCGCCGTCTGTTCAACACGGCGTACGACTCGGTGCGACCGGCGGGCATCGCCTACTGCGCGACGGCGGCCGACGTGGCCGAGTGCGTGGCGTTCGCCCGGCGGTTCGGGGTGCCGGTGACCTCCAGGTCGGGCGGGCACAGCTACGCGGGCTGGTCGACCTCGCGGAACGGGCTGGTCATCGACGTGTCGCCGATGAGCAGGGTCTCCTACTCCGGCGGCCACGCCACGATCGGCGCGGGAGCCCGGCTCGTCGACGTGTACGCCAGCCTCGCCGCGCACGGGGTGAGCATCCCGGCCGGCTCCTGCCCGACCGTCGGCATTGCCGGGCTCACCCTCGGGGGCGGCCTCGGCGTCGTGTCCAGGAAGTACGGCCTCACCTGCGACGTGCTGGAATCGGTGCGGATCGTGACGGCCGATGGGCGGACGCTCACCTGCTCGGCCACGTCGAACCCCGATCTCTTCTGGGCCTCACGCGGGGGCGGCGGCGGCAACTTCGGCGTGGCGACGTCGTTCACGTTCCGCACCCACGCCATCCGGGACGTCACGCTGTTCTTCCTGCACTGGCCCTGGTCGAAGGCCGCGGCCGTGCTACGAGCCTGGCAGGCGTGGGCGCCGTACGCACCGGACGAGCTGTGGTCGAACCTCCACCTCGGCCACGACCCGTCTCCCGACGTCATGGTGGGCGGCCTGTACGTCGGGGGAAAGGCCGGCTGCGAGCGGCTGCTGCGCAGGCTGGTGGACCGCGTCGGCGCCGGCCCGTCGAGCCGCTATGTGGCGCGGTCGCCGTACGACCACGCGATGATGGTCATGGCCGGGTGCGCCGACCTGTCGGTCGCGCAGTGCCACCGGCCCGGGTCGCTTCCGGGAGAGACCTCGAAGGGGCGGCTCGTCCGCGACGCGTTCACCGCCAAGTCGCACATCGCGTACGCGCCGCTGTCGGCCACCGGGATCAGAACCCTGATCAGACAGGTGGGCACGGCCGGACGGCACTCGGTGCTGCTCGACGCGCTCGGCGGCGCGATCGGCAGGGTGCGGCCGGACGCCACCGCCTTCCCCCACCGCCGGGCGCTGTTCACGGTCCAGTACTACGCCCACAGGACGGGGGCCGCCGCCTGGGCGCGGGCGGCGCACGCGGCGATGCGGCCGCACTTCGGAGACCACGCCTACGTCAACTACATCGACCCGGAGCTGACGGGCTGGCGGCGGCAATACTACGGCGCGAACGCCGCCCGGCTGGCCCGGGTCAAGGCCGCCTACGACCCGGGCCGTCTGTTCCGCCTCCCCCAGGGGGTCTGACACACCGCGAAGCGGCCGTGTCGCGGCCGATGGTCACGGATAGCCGACGATCGCGCTCGTGCCGTACGAGCCGACGACCGGGGTGCCCGCGTCGTTGATCGTGCGTTCGATGCCTCCGCTACCGTCGAGGAAGACGGTGATCATGTTGTGGAAGCGAACGCCCGGAGTCCTCGGGACCTCGATCGCCCGGTCGGCGCGGATGTCCACGCCCTGGTTGAAGTAGGAGTACACGCCGAGGCCCCACGCCTGATGGCGCCGCACCCGGTCGGACACCTTGTAGGAGGCCCACCCCTTGCCGGTCGGGCTGTGCCACGCCTCCTGGCCGGGCGGGTCGTACGGCAACTCGCTCTGGTAGAAGATCGTGCGGCCGTTCTGCCCGTTCCAGATCGTCTGGTACCTCTGGTAGTGCTCGACGAACAGGCCGTACGCGATGACGTCGTCGCCGTTCACCACGACGCCGGTGTCGGCGGTGTTCGTGCGCCAGCCGACGCCGTTGCCGTGGTCGGCGCGCCAGGCCCAGATGTCGTCGAGGATCGTGTCGTCGGAGTTGACCACGAGGCTCGTCCTGGCCCGGCCCGCCCACGGCCCGCCGATCCGGAAGAACACGTCGTGCAGCGAGATCGGGTCGGCGGAATGATCCTTGTGGCCGCCGTTCCGCTTGCCCACCTCGACGAGCTCGGCGGACTCGCGCGGCCCGGCGTCGACGAGCACTCCGGCGACGCGGACGCCGTCGACGTCCTCGATGCGCAGGGCCGCTTCACCGGTGTCGGGGGTGAGGCTCGGCATGCCCAGTCCGAGCACGACCGTGTTCCTGTGCTTGACCCGCAGTGCCCTGTCGAGGTGATAGACGCCGGGGGTGAGCAGGAGGTGCCTGCCGCGTGACAGCTCCTGGTTGATCTTCTGGGCGCTGTCGCCCGGTCTGGCGATGAAGAAGCTCTCGATCGGCAGTGACGAGCCCCGCTGCGGACGGCCGTCGGCCCAGGTCGTGCCGGAGGTGTCGCGTCGCAGGCCCGGCACGAAGACCCGGTAACGGCCGGCCTCGTCCACGTACAGAAAGGGCTTCTCGCGGGTGACGGGGCTGGTGGGCAGCGTCGTGTAGGGCGGGTCGGGGAAGCCCTCCTGCGGAGCGCCCTTCACTCCGGAGAACACCTGGTTCCACACCCCGTTGGTCCAGACGTCGCCGAGTTCGCTGTCGCGGGTCAGCCACTGCTGCTGGGAGCCGTTGATCGTGATGCCGTCGATCTTCGAGTCGGCGATGTAGCCGCCGCTCGAGTACCCGCCGTTGCCGGGTTCCAGCCAGAGGACGCCCTTGATGTGGACCCGCCGCATCGGCGAGGCCTGCGAGACGGCCCACTGGTTCGACCAGTCGGTCGGCGTCACCGACAGGTTCTCGGCCGAACGCCAGAAGTTGGTGAGCGCGGAGATGCCCGACGGCGCGTTCGGGTCCGGCCGGCCGATGACCCGGACCGCGCCGTGGATGTCGACGTCGTCGGGCGTACGGCCCAGCCCAGCGACCGTGGTGTAGTAGCCGACCCTCGCGTCCACGTCGTACCGGCCCGGCTTGAAGAGCACGGCGTACCGGTTCACGCCCATCTCGTTGTTCTCCTGCCGGGCGTACAGCTCGTCGAGCTTGGCCTGGATCTCGGCGGCCGGCGTCGAGGAGTCGTACACGAAGACGTTGGGCCCGAAGTCGGGCTCCCCGCGGTTCTGGGATGCGGCGGCGGGGCCGGTGACGGCCACCAGTCCGGAGGCGGCGAGCGCGGCGGCGGAAGCGGTAAGAGCGAGGACGCGCCGGAAGCCGACCCGCCTTGGGGAGCGCTCTCTCACATCGGGGGGACGAATGATGCTCATGGGCCTGCCTATCCAGATGGGGGGCGGATAGAGCTCACGATTGTGAGAGAGCGCTCTCTCACAGCCGCAAGACTTTTGTATCCCGTCGGCGCCATCCGCGCCAGAGCCGCGTGGATCCGTTCGCTCGGCTCAGCCGTACAACGTGGGGAGATCGACCAGGAGGATGTGCGGGTCGTGGGCGGCGGCCTCGGTGAGCGGTGAGGGTCAGCTCTCGGGGACGAAGTGGCGGAGCACCTCGGGGTTGGCCATGGAGTCGGGGTTGGCGGCCTGCTCGACGGGGGTGCCCAGGAGGATCTTCCGTACCGGAACCTCCAGCTTCTTGCCCGACAGCGTGCGTGGAATGCCGGGGACCACGCGGATCTCGTTGGGCACGTGCCGCGGCGACAGCTCGGCGCGCAGCGCGGCACGCAGCCGTGAGATGAGCTCGTCGGTGAGCGTCGCGCCGTCGGCGAGCGTGACGTACAGCAGCAGCCTGCCCTCCTGGCCCAACCGGCCGGTGTCGATCACCAGGCTGTCGGCGATCTCCTCGAAGCGCTCGACGATCCGGTAGAACTCGCTGGTGCCCATCCGGACGCCGCCGCGGTTGAGGGTCGAGTCGGAGCGGCCGTAGATGACGCAGCCGCCATCCGGAAGGATCTTGATCCAGTCGCCGTGCCGCCAGATGCCGGGATAGTCCGCGAAGTACGACTCCCGATAGCGGTCGCCCGCCGGGTCGTTCCAGAACATCACCGGCATCGAGGGCATCGGCCGGGTGATCACCAGCTCCCCCACCTCGCCGATCACCGCGCCGCCGGCCGGGTCGAACGACTCGACCGAGGCGCCCAGGCAGCGGCACGGGATCACGCCGGCCCGGATCGGCAGCAGCGGCACCGCCCCCACGAAACCGGTGCACACGTCGGTGCCGCCGGAGAACGAGCCGAGCTGCACGTCGGGCTTCACATCGGTGTAGACCCAGGCGAAGCCCTCGGGCGGCAGCGGCGAGCCGGTCGACCCGATGCCGCGCAGCCGCTCCAGCCCGGACGGTTTGAGGCCCGCCTTCATCGAGGCCACCAGGTACGGCGCGCCGGTGCCGAAGTAGGTCACGCCCTCCTCGGCCGCGAGCCGCCACAGCGCGCCGGTCTCGGGGTGCGTCGCGCTGCCGTCGTAGAGCACGACCGTGCAGCCCACCAGCAGGCCGCCGATGAGGTAGTTCCACATCATCCAGCCGGTGGTGGTGTACCAGAAGAACACATCCCCCGCGCCGAGGTCCTGGTGGAAGGAGAGCGACTTGAGGTGCTCCAGCACGATCCCGCCGTGACCGTGGACGATGGGCTTGGGCAGGCCCGTCGTGCCCGAGGAGTACAGCACCCACAGCGGGTGATCGAAAGGAACCGGTTCGAACTCCGGCTCGGCGGCCTCGGCCCGCAGCTCGTCCCATCCCAGGTCGTTCGCGCCGGCCGGTACGGCGTCCGCTGCGGCGATCCACACGGTGGCCTTGAGCGTGGGCAGCTTGGCGGCGATCTCACGCGCCACCTCCGACCGGTCGTACGACCTGCCGCCGTAGCGGTAGCCGTCCACCGCGATCAGCACCTTCGGCTCGATCTGGGTGAAACGGTCGGTCACGCTCGGCGCGCCGAAGTCCGGGGAGCACGACGACCAGATGGCCCCGAGGGAGGCCGTGGCCAGGAAGGCGACGAGCGCCTCGGGAACGTTGCCGACGTACGCCGCGACCCGGTCGCCGCGCCCGACGCCGAGCCGCACCAGCCCGGCGCGGACCCGGCCCACCTCGTCGCGGAGTTCGCCCAGCGTGTAGGTCCGCCGGTTGCCCTCTTCGTCGCGAAATATCACGGCAAGGCGGTCGGGATCGTCGCCACGCAGCGCATTGGCGGCGTAATTGATCGCCGTCCCGGTGAACCATTCGGCACCCGGCATCGTTCCGCTGATGACGGGCCCGTCACCACGATCGCCGATCACTGCGAAGTAGTCCCAGATCGACGTCCAGAACTCGGCCGGAGACTCGACCGACCACTGCCACATGTCCTGGTAATCGCCGGAACGTCCGAGCCACTCCATGAACCGGGTGATCCGTGCATTACGGACGATCTCCGGAGTGGGTTCCCAGAGCAGGGTGCCTTCCTCAACCATGAGCCCATCTTCGCGACCAGACCGGCGTATGTCACCATCGCCCCCGAAGATGAGGAGTCCGTCACATGCGGGCTCTGAGGTGATCGATCGCGATCCGCGCGGCAGAACCGATCGCGGCGTCCGCCTTCGGCTGGTTCTGGGCCGTACTGAACGAGCAGGTGAAGACGGCCACGGCGTATCGGCCGCCGTCCGGATACTCGACGACACCGATCTCGTTGCGCAGCGTCGGCAGGGTGCCCGTCTTACCGCTGACCGCCACGTCGTCGAACGGGAAGCCCGCCGCCAGCCGGTGCGGCCACACCTGCAGGCCCATCAACCGGCGTACGGCCGCGCACGAGGCGGGGGCGGCCGCCTCGTCACGCCAGATCATGCCGAGCAGCCGGGTCAGCTCCCTCGGGGTGCCGTGGCTGGTGAGCGCGGGGACGAGGACGCGCAGGCGGGCGACCACGGCGGGGTCGGCGCACGCCTCGCTGAGCGCCGACATGTCGTCGACGCCCGCGTCGGCCAGCATGTGGGCGAACATCTCCCGGCAGTCGTGCGCCACCCGCGTGCCGTTCAGCCCGAGGCCGGCCAGGAAGGCGTTGACCGAGTCGCGGCCCACCCGGGCGAGCAGCACGTCGGCCGCCGCGTTGTCGCTCACCGCGATCATCAGGTAGGCGAGATCGCGCAGGGACAGCTCGGCGTCGTCGAGCATCGCCGTCAGCCCGGTCCCGCCGGCCGAGGTCCTGCTGCTCGCCGGAACGCGGACCGCCTCGGTCAGGTCGAGCGTCCCCCGCTCGGCCTGACGGTAGAGCTCGATCAGCAGCGGCACCTTGAAGACCGAGGCGAGGACGACCGGCTCGTCCGCACCGAGACCCACCTCGTGCCCGGTGTCGATGTCGGTCGCGTGCAGCCACCCGGTGACGCCCGCCGAGCGGAACACCTGCTCGATCGGCCTCATGCGAGGAATCCCGTCGCCGGGCGCGGGGCCACCCGCCGCGCGCGCGGAGCGTCGTCGTCCGTCATGCCCGCGCCGTCCTTCAGCACCTGTACGGCGACCGCCGTGAAGTCTTCGACGTACGGCCCGGGCTCGCCGCGCCAGGCCGTGGAGCAGCGCCAGGCGAGCGGTGTTCCGACGAGGGGCCGCCACACCACGCCGGGAGCGTCGAGGGGAGGCCCGATCGCGACGGCCGTACCGGACAGGACCAGGCCGAGGGCGAACTCCCCGTTGCGGGCGTAGGTGACCTCGACCGGAACGAACCCGTGCCGACGGCAGGCGACCAGCGTCTCGTCGTGCAGGCCGGTCTCGGACTCGCCGGGGAACAGCACGAGATCTCGCCCGGCCAGGTCGCCCAGGTGAACGGCGGCCCACCGGACCAGTTCGTCCCCCTCGGCCAGCAGAACGCCGGGGTGCTGCACGAGGATCGGGCCGAAGCCCAGCCCGGCGCCCGGTCCCATACCCGGCACGGGATGGCGCAGCACACCCACGTCGAGCCGGCCCTCCAGGATCGCGGCCGCCTGCGCGGCACTGCCCATCTCGATCAGCGACAGCCGCACCTCGGGGCGGCGGTCCCGGAAACCCGCGATCAGCGCGGCGAGCACGGAAGCGCCGAGGTCGGCCGGGACCCCGGCCCGGACGATCGCCGCGTCGCCGCGTCCCATGCCCGCCAGCAGGTCGCGCACCCGCTCCACCCGGGCGACGATCTCGCGCGCCTCGGGCAGCAGCAGCCGTCCGGCGTCCGTCAGCGTGACGTGCCGGCTCGACCGCTCGAAGAGTCGCACACCGAGCTCCTGCTCCAGACGTTTGATCCGCTGGCTCAACGGCGGCTGGGCCATGCCGAGCCGGGCGGCCGCGTGACCGAAGTGCAGGTCTTCCGCGACCGCGAGGAAGTAGCCGAGATGTCGGACGAGGTCCACGAGCTGGCATCATATCCGAATCTTTCTTGATCTTGAAAGATATCCATATTGGACATGAAGTCTCCGCCTCTGGTCCCCTGGGCGGTGCACTCGAACAAAGGGGGACGAATGCGAGAGCAAGCCAGGAAAAGACGGCGCGGGCGGTGGGGGCTGATCACCGCGGCGGCGCTCGTACCGGTCACCGTGGCGGGGGGCGTGATCTGGGCGCTGCGCACCCAGGGTTCACCCGAGGAGACCGCGGCGCGGTTCCTGACCGCGTGGTCGCGGTCGGACTACGCGGCGATGCGCGAGCTCACCGCGGACCCGCCGGCCGCCTTCGAAGACTGGTACCGGCGGTTTCACGACGACCTGAAGTCGACCGCGCGGCGCTTCCGGGTGACCGGGACCGGTGAGGCCGACGGGTCCGAGGGGGAGCGCGTCCGGTTCCGCGCGGAGCTGTCCGGCCCGGTGGACTTCTCCTATGACGGGGTGTTGCGGCTGGTCGAGCACGACCGGGCCTGGCGCGTCTCCTGGTCACCCGCGGCGATCCACCCCAGGCTCACACCCGGCCGCCGCATCCGGCTCACCACGCTGCCGGCCGAGCGGGCCCCGATCACCGCCGCCGACGGCACCCGGATCGACACTCCGGAGACGCCGGGATCGGTGCAGCAGATCGTCGAGCAGCTGGCCGAGCAGTACGGCTCGCGCCTGACCGGGACCGCCTCCGCCCGGGTGGACGTGATCGACACCGCCACGGGCAGGCGGGTGGAGACCATCGCGACCGGCGGAGCCAAACCGGGCGAACCGCTGAAGACCACGCTCGACCCGCGGGTCCACCGGGCCGGCGCCGACGCCCTGGAGGGGGTGACCAAGCCCGCCTCGCTGGTCGCCGTACGGCCCTCCACCGGAGAGATCCTGGCCGCCGTGAACAAACCCGGCGGATACAACCGGGCACTCCTGGGGACGTACCCGCCCGGCTCGACCTTCAAGATCGTGACTGCGTCCGCTCTCGTCGCGGGCGGCATCACCCCGGGTCAGAACGTACGGTGCCCCGCCGAACAGAACATCGGCGGCTTCCGGTTCCACAACGCGGGGTTCCACGACTACGGCGCCCTCCCCTTCCGCGACGCCTTCGCCCACTCGTGCAACACCACCTTCGGCGCGATGGCGGTGCAGCGGCTCGGCGCCGAGCGGCTGACCAAGGTGGCCGCCGACTTCGGCTTCGGCGCCCGCATCAAGATCGGGATCCCGGCGGTCGACGCGGCGTTCCCCGTGCCGCGCGACGACACCGACCTCGCCTCTGCGGCCATCGGGCAGGGCCGGGTGCTGGCGAGCCCGCTGAACATGGCCGCCGTCGCCGGCGCGATCGCGAGCGGCACGTGGCGGCAGCCCCGGCTCGTCCCGGCCGCACTCGTTCCGGACGGGGCCCGGCCGCGCAAGCTGGAGCCCGCGGTCGTCTCCGCACTGCGCAAGCTGATGCCGGCCGTCGTCAGCGAGGGAACGGCGAGCGGCGTCTCCTTCCCCTCCGGCACGGCCGGCAAGACCGGCACCGCGGAGTACGGCTCGGGCGCCGAGCCGCCCACGCACTCATGGTTCATCGGCTATCGGGGAGACGTGGCCTTCGCCGTCATCGTGGAGGGCGGGGGCGAGGGGGCCGCCGTCGCCGCCCCGGTCGCGGCGCGCTTCCTCGACGCGCTTCCCCGGTGACGCCCTAACTCGTGGTGAGGCGGGCGACGGCGGCGACGACCTCGGAGGCGTTGGACAGATCACGCAGCACGATGTCGGCGCCCGCCTCGCGTAGTTCTGCCACGGTGGATCGGCCGGACGCCACCGCGATCATGCCGGCGCCGCCGATCCGCGCCGCCTGGACGTCGCGGGCCGAGTCGCCGATCAGCACGGTTTCGGCCGCCGTGAAGGCCGAGCCGTACTTGGCCTTCGCCCTGCCCTGGGCCACCTGGAGCAGCGTGGCCTTGGGGTAGACCTCCTCGCCGTAACCGCCGATCTCGAAGTCGATCCACCTGTCCAGTCCGAACGCAGCGAGCTTGTGCATCGCGTTGTCCTTGATGGTCCCCGTCAGCACCGACTGGACGACTCCGTCGAGCCGGGACACCGCCTTGAGCGCGTCCTTGGCCCCCGGCATCATCCGCCCCTCCTTCGCCAGCCGCCGGTGTTTGTCCGCGAACGACACGGTCAACGCGTCGAGGAACCTCGGCAGGTGGTGATCCTCGACGGCGATGCCGTTGACCGCCAGGGTCTCAAAGATGATCTCCGAGTCGGGGCGGCCCATCGCCGGGGCGAGCTTGACCAGCGGCCGTCCGGTGACCATACGGAACGCGTCCGCGTAGGCGTCGCGGGTGACGAGGGTGACGTCGACCAGCGTGAGATCGATGTTCCAGAGAACGAGGCGGTTGATCGCGGCCTCCGGGAGGGGTAGGGGGCGGCTCGCCCCCAGGCACGGGGCGGCCCGCCCCAAGCGTACGGCTCCCGACGACGGCGCCGGGTCCGCGACGTCTCCCGGATCGATCCGCGACCACCGCGTCACCGTCCACAGGTCCGCCCGAAAACTTGTTTCACGAATCGCAGTAATACCTCTTGACAAGTTTCCTGTGAAGATTTCTCATGATCAGTGATCATATGCACCATTGGTCACGTGTGACGCGATCATCACCCGCGCCACATCGTCACAGGGGTAAGGCGGGGCTTGGTGGATCGAAGTTTGGGTTGTGTGGTTCTGACCACCGTGTTGGCCACCGCGATGGTCGTCACCGGGGGCACGGCACAGGCGACCGCTTCCCCCACGCCGGCAGGTGAGACGGCGTCCGGCGGAGCCTCGATGAGCGAGCCCGGCGATCGGCAGGCGGTCACGGACGAGGCGGCCAAGCGGCGGGCCGGCGAGACCGGCGAGCCGGTGGAGATCCTCGCCAGGCGGGGTGAGGACCGGGAGGTGTTCGCCAACCCGGACGGCTCGTTCACCGCCGTCGAGCATCTGCGTCCGGTCCGAGTCAGGCGGAACGACTCATGGGTGGCGCCGGACACCACCCTGGTGAAGCGTCCCGACGGGTCGATCGGGCCGCGCGCGGCCACCGTCGGGCTCTCGCTGTCCGGCGGCGGTGACGTGCCGCTGGCGCGCATGGCCCGGGCCGGGCGCGAGTTGTCGCTGAGGTGGCCGGGCGGGCTGCCGGAACCCGAACTGCGGGGCGACTCGGCGATCTACCACGACGTGCTCAAGGACGTGGACCTGATCGTACGAGTCGACGTCGACGGGTTCTCGCACACACTGGTGGTGAAGAACCGGGAGGCGGCGGGGAACAGCGCGCTGGCCCGGCTCACCTTCGGGCTCGAGGGCTCCGGGCTGGGCATGCGGCTCGGCGAGGACGGCACCGTCAAGGCCGTCGACCAGGCCGCCGGCGGCACCGTCTTCGAGGCGCCTTCCGCGATCATGTGGGACTCCGGCACACCCGAGGCGACGAAGGGTGAGCGGGCCGCGGCTGCCGACGCGACCACCGGCCCGGACGGCACCGCGCTCCTCGCGGCCGGCCCGGCGGAGACCTCCAAGGTGGCCGACCTGGGCACGACGGTGCAGGACGGCGCCCTCACCCTCACGCCCGACCAGGGCATGCTCACCGGACCGGACACCCGGTTCCCCGTCTACATCGACCCGGTGTGGAAGACGGTCAAGGCCTCCGCGTGGGCCTACGTGTCCCGCGCCTACCCGTCCACGTCGTACTACAAGTTCAAGGGCAAGCCCGACTCCGGCATGGGGCTGTGCTCCGGCGACCCCAACTGCGCCGCCTCGGACGTCAAGCGCATCTTCTACCGGATGCCGACCAGCGCCTACGCCGGGAAGTACATCATCTCGGCGGAGTTCGTGGCCAAGGAGACCTGGTCGTACTCCTGCACCGCCCGCCCGGTCGAGCTGTGGCGGACCAAGGGCTTCGTGGAGGGCTCGACCTGGAACTCCACGAAGGACAACTGGCTGGAGCGCCTCGACACCCGCAACGTGGCGAAGGGGTGGTCGTCGAGCTGTCCGGCCGGCGACGTCGAGTTCAACGCCACCAAGGCGGTCAAGGACGCCGCGGCCGGCAAGTGGTCGACGACCACCTTCGGCCTGCGCGCCGAGTCCGAGAGCAGCGCCTCCGCCTGGAAGCGCTTCGCCGACGACGCCTACCTCCGGGTCAACTACAACACCCCGCCGCCTCAGCCGAAGATGTCGGACCTCTCGATGAACCCCGGCGGCAAGTGCGTCTACTCTCCCCCGCCCGCCGTGCGGGTGCCGCCGACGATCTCGGCCGTCCTGCACGACCCCGACTCGGCGGACGCCAAGAAGGTGTACGCCGAGTTCGGCGCAAGCTGGGACGGCGGGCAGAAGTGGACCTCCGGAAAGATCGGCCCGAAGACCACCGGCTCGACGTTCCAGGTCACCCTGCCGTCCACCATCCCGGAGAAGAAGACGATCAACTGGTACGTCCGCACCTGGGACGGCTACCAGTACAGCCCCTGGAGCTACGCGGGGGACGCGACCGCCTGCTACTTCACCTACGACAAGAGCGTGCCGGCCGCCCCGGTGCTGTCCTCCACCGCCTACCCGCAGTCGGACCCGGAGAACGAGAACGACCCGTGGTACGACGGGGTCGGCCGCTATGGCCGCTTCACCGCCCAGTCCTCGTCGTCCGACGTCGTCAAGTACTGGTTCGGCGTCAACTCCAACCCGACGTCGGCCAACGAGCGCAAGCCCGGCTCCCCCGGCGGTCCCGTGACGATCGACATCGCGCCCGATCACGCGGGGCCCAACTACCTGACCGTCAAGGCCTTCGACGCGGCGGGCAACTCCAGTGAGATCGGCCGGTACGTCTTCCGGGTGCGGGCGGGCTCCCCGGCCAAGGCGGAGTGGCCACTGGACGACCCGCAGGACTCGGCGCAGGTCTCCGAGACGTCCGGGGCGTTCCCCGCGTCCGTCGTCGGCGGCGTGACGCTCGGGGTCGACGGCATCAACCGCACGGCCATGCAGCTCAACGGCACAACCGGCCATGCCAGGACGGCCGGGCCCGTGGTCACGACCACCACCGGCTTCGCGGTGTCCGCCTGGGCCCGTCTCCCCGCCGTCAAACCCACGCACGCCTCGATCGTCGCGACCCAGATCGGCGCCGCGCGCAGCGGCTTCGAGCTGTACTACTCGTCCTCCTACGACAGGTGGATCTTCAACCGCTACAACACCGACACCACCGGCAGCGCGCTCTCCAGGGCGATCGGGACGAGCTCGCCACAGGGCGGCGAGTGGACGCACCTGGTCGGCGTCTACGACTCCGTGGCCAAGGACATCAAGCTGTACGTCAACGGCACGCTCAACGCCACCGCCGCATTCACCACGCCGTGGAACGCCACCGGGCCCGTGCAGATCGGCGCGGGCTGGTACGGCAAGCTCGACGCCTTCTTCCCCGGCGAGATCGACGACGTGAGGATCTTCGACCGCATCGTCACGCCAGAGGAGGTCAACACCCTGTTCACGCAGCACCCGGTCGTGGCCGCCCGGTGGAAGCTGAACGACTCGGCCGCAGCCGTACGGCCGGCCAAGGCGGCCTGGAAGCTCGACGAGGCGGCGGGAGCCGGCCGCGCCGAGGACGCCTACGGCACGTATCCCGCCGGCAAGGTCGGCGGCGTCACCTTCGGCGCGGCCGGACGCTTCGGCAACGCCGTACACCTTGACGGCACGACCGGCCACCTCAAGACGACCGGACCGGTGGTCGACACCACCGGGAGCTTCACGGTGTCCGCCTGGGCGCGGCTGCCCGCCGCCAAGCCCACGCACGCCTCGATCATCGCCACCCAGGCGGGCGCCCAGCGCAACGGCTTCGAGCTGTACTACTCGTCCTCCTACGACAGGTGGATCTTCAACCGCTACGACACCGACACCACCGGCAGCACGATCACCAGAGCACAGTCCACGGCGGTCCCCCAGGGCGGCGTGTGGACCCACCTGACCGGCGTGTACGACGCGACCGCCAAGCACATCAGGCTCTATGTGAACGGGCAGCTCAACTCGACCACCGCCTTCGCGAAGGCGTGGAGCGCCACGGGGCCGGTGCAGATCGGCGCGGGCTGGTACGGCGGCCTCGGCTCCTTCTTCCCCGGCGAGATCGACGACGTGAGGATCTTCCCCGAGGTCGTCAGCGACTCGGAGATCGCGACGATGGCGAGCGGGGCTGCCGCGACCCTCGCCGCCGACGACGGCCCGGCCGGACGGCACGTCATGCTGTACGGCGACGCCAAGATCGACCAGGGGGCGGGCTGGGTCGGTACGCCGCCCGGCGGTCTCGTGCTGGACGGCACCGGCGACTACGCCTCCACCACCGCACCCGTCATCCGGACCGGGGAGAGCTTCACCGTCGCCGGGTGGGTGACCACGGCGGGACGACCGGCCAGAGCCCAGGCGATCCTGAGTCAGGAGGGCGCGACCAACAGCGGCTTCACCCTCCGCTATCAACCCGACTCCGCCGATCCGGCGAACGCCGGCGGCTACCAGATCGAGATGCCCGACAAGGACGCGGCGGGTGCGGCGCGGCCCACCGCCGACCACTCGGCGTTCCAGTCGGGCTTCGACTGGGATCACGTGGCGATCGTCTACGACGCGTTCCAGGACCAGATGCAGCTCTACGTCAACGGCGAGCTGGAGCAGACCGAGGACGACGTGTCCTGGCGCTACAACGTCATCGGCTTCAGCGCCGGAAAGGGCTTCCAGCTCGGCCGCACCAAGGCGGACGGCGCATGGGGCGAGTACTGGTCCGGAATGATCGACGACGTGTGGGCCTTCCAGGGCATCGCGAGCAAGGAGCAGATCCAGATGCTGGCCGGCGGTGTCGAACTGGACACCGACAGCGGCCTCTGACCCGGACGCGGATCGGTGGCCCGGCCTGAGCCCCCGATCCGCGCAGAACTCGGAACTCGAACCGGCCTCGCGCCGCCGACCGCGCCGAGGCCGTAGCGGAGGTTGCACATGAACGGGTTACCAGACCCGATCAAGGCGTTGTCCAGACCACCTCTCAGCGGCTGGATCGCCGCGACGACGGCGATCGTTGTCGCCGCGAACACGCTGGTGGCCCTGCCCGCCAGCGCCGAGACGACGGCCGACATGGGCCGGCCACAGGTGCACAGCAAGGAACGAGTGGTGCGCGGCGAACCGCTGCGCGTCACCCCGCGCAAGCCCGACCCGGCGGGCGGCGAACCTGCCTCCGCTCCCAGGGCCTCCCTGAGCGGGGTGAAGGTCACCTCCGCGGCGGAGGTACGGGTCCTCGATCGCACGGCGGCCGAGCGGGCCGGCGTCGACGGCCTGGTCTTCTCGGTACGGAACCCGGCACGCGGCGAGGTCAAGGTCGACTACTCGTCCTTCGCCGACGCCTACGGCGGCTCCTTCGGCAGCCGGCTCCGTCTGGTGCGACTGCCCGGGTGCGCGCTGACCACCCCGGACGACCCGGCCTGCCGTACGCAGACTCCGGTCGACGCGGACAACGACGCCGAGAACCGGACGCTCACCGCCCGGCTCGAACCCGAGCAGGCCGAAACCAAGGAGACCGAGCAGACCGAGCAGACCGAGACCGAACCCAAGCAGGCCGAGACCGAGAAGAAGGCGCCGACGCCGGCGGGCGAGGCGACTTCAGCGGGCATCGCCGCGACGGCGGGCGAGCCGACCGTGCTCGCCGCCGTCTCCGGCGACTCGAGCGACAAGGGCGACTACAAGGCGACGAAGCCGACGCCCTCCGCCAGTTGGACGGTCGCCGAGCAGACGGGCGACTTCACCTGGTCCTACCCGCTGCGGGTGCCCCCCGTCCCCGGCGAGCTGTCGCCCAAGGTCGAGATCGGGTACTCCTCCGGAGCCGTCGACGGCCGCACCTCCAACACCAACAACCAGCCGTCGTGGGTGGGCGAGGGATTCGACTACTGGCCCGGCTACATCAAGCGCGGCTACAAGCCCTGCGCCGACGACGGCGCCCCCAAGGACCAGTGGGGCACCTCCCCCGGCGACCAGTGCTGGGCCTACGACAACGCCGTGATCAGCTGGAACGGCCGGGGCGGCGAGCTGATCCAGGCCGCGGACGGCACCTGGCGGATGCGAAACGACGACGGCACCCGCATCGAGCGCGTCAAGGACACCGGCAAGGCGAACGGCGACGACGACGGCGAGTACTGGAAGGTCACCACGCCCGACGGCGTGCAGTACTTCTTCGGCCTCAACCGGCTGCCGGGCTGGAGCAGCGGCGACCCGGAGACGAAGTCGGCCTGGACCCACCCGGTCTTCGGCGACGACGCCGGCGAGCCGTGCCACGGCGGCACCTTCGCCACCTCCTGGTGCCGGCAGGCCTACCAGTGGAACCTCGACTACGTCGTGGATCCGCACGGCAACGCGATCTCGTACTTCTACCAGCAGGAGACCAACCACTACGGCCGCAACCTCAAGCCCGAGGACGAGACCCCGTACGTGCGCGGCGGCTGGCTCGACCGCATCGAGTACGGCAGGCGCGCCGACAGCCTGTTCACCGCGAAGGCCCCGGCGCGCGTGCTGTTCGACGTCTCGGAGCGCTGCCTGAAGACCGGCGGCTTCGACTGCGCGCCGAACAAGATCCGCGACAATCCGACGCAATGGCCGGACGTTCCGTACGACCTGAACTGCGAGGCCGGGACCGAGTGCAAGTCGACGCACGGGACGCTCGCGCCCACGTTCTGGTCGCGCAAGCGGCTGACCGGCGTCACCACCCAGGTCATCAAGGCCGACGGCGCCTACCGGGACGTGGACCACTGGGCCTTCGACCACCTTTGGGGCGACGCGGACGTCGACCAGGCACTGCTGCTCAAGTCGATCGGCCACACGGGACGCGCCGCCGCCACCGCGGTCACGCTGCCGCCGGTGACGTTCAATCACGTACAGTTGCCCAACCGGGTGGACCGGCTCGGCGACGACATCCCGCCGTTCATCAAATACCGGGTGGGCGCGATCTACGACGAGTCCGGCGGGCAGATCGACGTCGATTACTCCGAGCCCGACTGCGCGCTCGGCTCGCTGCCCGCCCCCGAGAGCAACACGCGTCGCTGTTTCCCGGTCAAGTGGGCACCGGCCGGCCACGCCGAACCGATCACCGACTGGTTCCACAAGTACGTCGTCACGCAGGTGGTGCAGAGCGACAGGACCGGCGGCGCGCCGGACACGCTCACCGCGTACGAGTACCTCGACGGCGCCGCCTGGCACTACGACGATGACGACGGCATGACCAAGGAGAAGTACAAGACCTGGTCGCAGTGGCGGGGCTACGGCCGGGTCCGGGTGCGGACCGGTGGCTGGAACGACCTGCGGTCGCAGATCGAGACGCGATACCTGCGCGGCATGGACGGCGACCGGCTGGGCCCGAACGGCGGGACCAGGAAGGTCACCGTGACCGACGGCGAGGGCGGCAGCGTCGTCGACAAGGACGAGTTGCAGGGGTTCGAGCTGAAGCGGACCGAGTTCGACGGCGTGGGCGGCTCCGTGGCCGTCAAGACCGTCAACACGCCGTGGACCCGGCAGACGGCCAGCCGCACGAGAAGCTGGGGAACGGTCACGGCGAACATGGTCAATGTGGCGAAGAGCCACACGTGGACGGCGCTGGACGGCGGGAAGTGGCGGGAGACCGAGAAGGCCACCGAGTACGAGACCACCGCGGGCCTGCCCATCCAGGAGGACGACAGGGGCGACCTGGCCACCACGTCGGACGACCGGTGCACCAGGACCACCTACGCGCAGAACAAGCCCGCCTGGATGCTGCAGTACCCGTCCCGGGTGGAGACGGTGGCGGTCGACTGCCAGACCACCCCTGACCGCGCCGAGCAGGTCATCGCCGACGACCGCACCTTCTACGACGGCGGAGCCTTCGGAGCCGCGCCGACCAGGGGCGACGTCACCAGAGTGGAGCGCATCGCCGCCCACGACGGCACCACGGCGGTCTACTCGCCCAAGGTGATCTCCACCTTCGACGCCTACGGCCGCGACCTGACCGGCAAGGACGCCGCCGGCAACGTCACGACGACCGTCTACACGGACACGGGCGGCCTGAACACCAAGGAGACCACGACCGGCCCGCCGACGGTCCCCGGCGACGCCGCCACCTCCCACGTCACCGTCGAGGAGAAGGACCCGGCGTTCGGTCACGAGACCGGGAAGATCGACGCCAACGGCAAGCGCACCGACCTGGAGTACGACGGGCTCGGCCGGCTGCGCAAGGTGTGGATGCCCGACCGCTCCAGGTCCTCGGGCCACAAGCCCAACCTGGAGTTCACCTACCACGTGGCGGACGGACAGATCGTCGCCATCGGCACCAGGAAGCTGACCGCGGCGGGCGGCCAGACCGCCCCGACGTACGAGCTCTACGACGGGCGGCTGCGACTGCGCCAGACCCAGGAGCCGGGGCCGAACGGCGGCAGGCTGATCACCGACAAGCTGTACGACTCACGTGGCAACGTCGCCAGGGAGTACGGCCAGTACTATTCAACGGCCGCGCCCTCGACCACGCTGTTCGGCGCCTACGAAGGCGACGTCGAGTCGCAGAAGGTCTTCGAATACGACGGCCGCAACCGGGTCACGATCGAACGGTTCCTGGTCGGCAACGGCGACCTCCAGGAGAAGTGGCGCAACGTCACCACCTACTCCGGCGACCGGGTCTCCGTCGACCCGCCGCCCGGTGACACACCGGTGACGACCGTGCTCGACGCCCGCGACCGGATCGTCGAGATGCGGCAGTACAAGGGCGACTCCCCCACCGGGGACTACGACAAGACGACCTACACCTACACGCCGGCCGGCCAGGTGGAGACCGTCAAGGACCCCGCCGGCAACGTCTGGCGGCACACCTACGATCTTCGCGGCCGGGAGATCCAGGTCGACGACCCCGACAAGGGCACCACGAAGACCGAGTACGACGAACTGGACCGGGCGATCTCCACGACCGACGCCCGGGGCAGGAAGATCTTCACCGGCTACGACGCGCTCGGACGCAGGACCTCGACCCGCGAGGGCTCGCCGAGCGGACCGCTGCTGGCGGCCTGGACGTACGACACCGTCCGCAAGGGGCAGGTCTCCACCTCCACCCGGTACGCGAACGGCCAGGCCTACACGACCACGGTGAACGCCTACGACAACCTCTACCGGGCGATCCGCACCACCGTGACGGTGCCCGCATCGGAGGGAGCGCTGGCGGGCGGCTACGTGTTCGACACGCGGTACGCGCTGGACGGCACGATCCAGTCCGCCACCTATCCCAACTCCGGCGGGATTCCGGCCGAGACCGTCGTCTACTCCTACGACGAGTTGCGCAGGCCCACCACCACCTCGGGGCTCAGCCCGTACGTGACGGCCTCGATCCACAGCCTCACCGGCAAGCCGGAGCAGTACGAGCTGTCCACCGGCGGCAAGAAGGCCTGGCTCACGTACTCCTACGAGTACGGCACGCAGCGTCTGCACGCGTCGCGGGTGGACCGCGAGGGCGTTCCCGGCGTCGACCGCGACGCGACCTACGGCTATGACGCCGCCGGCAACGTTCTGTCGATCTCCGACGTCTCCCGCGGCGGCACGGACACCCAGTGCTTCGCCTACGACTACCTGCGCCGCCTGACGCAGGCGTGGACCCAGGGCACGAGTTCCTGTGCCGCCGCGCCGGGCCAGGCCGTCGTCGGCGGCGTCGCGCCGTACTGGCAGTCCTTCGAGTACGACCTGACCGGCAACCGGACCAAGGAGATCGAACACGGTGTCGGCGGCGCGGCGGACACCGTGCGGGCCTACGACTATCCCAGGCCCGGCAGCCCGCATCCGCACGCGCTCGCCTCGGTGACCCAGACGGGCGGCGCGGGCGACCGGGTCGAGTCCTACGGCTACGACGAGGCGGGCAACACCACCCGGCGGGCGATCGGCGCGGCGGACCAGACGCTCGAATGGGACACCGAGGGCCGGCTGAGCAAGGTCACCAAGGGGGCCGAGGTCACCTCCTACCTGTACGACGCCGACGGGAACCGGCTGATCCGCCGCGACCCCGGCGGCACGACCCTCTACCTGCCCGGCATGGAACTGCGCCTGGACAAGGCCACCACCAAGGTCAAGGCGACCCGCTACTACACGCACGACACGGTCACCGTCGCGGTGCGCACGACGGAGGGCGTGAGCTTCCTGGCCGCCGACCAGAACGGCACCGGCGAACTGGCGATCAACGCGGTGACCCAGGCGGTCAGCCAGCGCCGCTTCAAGCCCTTCGGGCAGTTGCGCGGAGCACCACCGGGATCATGGCCGGGCGAGAAGGGCTTCGTCGGCGGCACGGTGGACGACTCGACCGGGCTCGTCCATCTGGGCGCCCGGGAGTACGACCCGGCGATCGGCCGGTTCATCAGCGTGGACCCGATCATCGACCACCACGACCCGCAGCAGATGAACGGCTACGCCTACGCCAACAACAACCCGGTAACGTTCACCGACCCCGACGGCAAGTTCTGGGGAAGCTGGCTCGCCATCCTGCTGGCGATGCTGCGCGTCCTCATGGCCCTGGCCGCCCGTCGCAGCGGCGGCGGAGGCGGGGGCGGCGGCAGGGGCCGTGGCGGTGGCGGCGGGGGTGGGGGCGGCTACACCGGTGGCGGCGGTGGTGGCGGCGCACCGCACCGGTCCACGCCCACCTTCGGAACGACCGTCAAGAGCAACACCATGAGCAGCGTCGACCCCCGCAAGTTCACCGCTTTGGGATGGCTGGCCTACGGTCTGGGCGGTCCTTCGGACATGCTCTCAACCTGGGGCGCCAATATCGCCGAGCAGGGCCGGATCATGGGAGGGATCTACAAGCTCAGATCCGTCAGCTTCCCCACCGGCAACTGGAAGACCAAATGGCTCTGGAAGGGGCTGAGCAAGTGGTATGACGCCAAGGCGAACCGAGTCGAGGCACGCGGGATCAAATGGGGCAACCGGCTGGGCAAGGCGGGCAAGTTCGTCGGCAGGTTCGGCGTGGTGGCGACGTTCGCCGACGGAGCCCTCACCCAGTGGAACAACGACAAGGGCAAGGACATCAACGCCGGCGAGAAGGTCGCGCGGGCCGGCATCCGAGGCGCGGCCGTGGCCGGCGGCGCCTACGCGGGCGCCACGATCGGGGCGGCGGCCTGCAGCCCGGGCGTCGTGCTCGCCGCGGTCTGCGGTGCCGCGGGCGCCTATGTCGGCGGACTCGTCGGAGGCGTCGTAGGCGACACCGCGGTCGCCGCGTACGACAAGGTCCGCAAGCCGGTGGCGAATGTCACCAAGTCGATCGGATCGGGTATCAAGAAGGGATGGAACAAGCTCTTTGGCTGACATGACCGTCGGCTTGGCCGCCGAGGCAGCGGGCTATCCGCACGCGCCGGGGTGGGCGGTGCTCGTCACCGCCCTCCTGGCGGTCCTCGGTTTCGTCAACCACGTCAGGTTCGTCCGAGCAGACGGGCGGAGCACCTGGGCGGGCCGCTACTTCGACGAGGACGGCCCGAAGGAGTTACGCAACCTGCCCTTCGCCCAGCTCCCCGGTGCGATCATGCTCGCGATGTGGGCGATTATGCTCGCGTACACGTGGATCTCGGGGAACGAGGCGTGGGACGCGGTGATGGGCCTGTTCCTCTTCGCCTCGTTCGCCTTCGGCGCGGTGGCGGTCAAGCGGCTCTATCGCCCGCCCCAGAAGGCGAAACCCCGCTGGCTGCTCGACGAAGAGCGCCGGCTCTCCCCGCCGCCGTGATCTTCCGGCATCCGGCACAGAGCGGAGCGGCCCGTGCCTTCGAGCGCGGGCCGCTCCGTTTTACGCGGCCATGCCGATCAGCTCTGCGCGACCGTGTTCCCCCGCGACCAGGCTCTACGCGGCCGTGTTCCCCCACGACCAGGCTCTACGCGACCAGGCTCTACGCGACCATGTTCTGCGCGACCGTGTTCTGCGCGACCAGGCTCTGCGCGACCAGGCCGATCAGACCAGCCGATCAGACCAGGTCGAGGGCGTCGGCGAGTGAGTCGACGACCGGGACGCCGACGGTCTTGAGCTCCGACCGCCTGCTCATGCCACCGGTGTAGAGGATCGCGCGGGCGCCGACGTGGTGTGCCGCGTGCGCGTCGTCCACGCTGTCGCCGATGACGACCACCTTCTCCGGATCCAGGCCGAGCGCCTTCAGGTGCGCGACCATGTGCTCGGCCTTCGGGCCGCCGGACGCGGAGCGAAGCCCGTCGACCCGGATGAAGTGCCCATCGATGCCCAGGTCGCCGACCTTGCCCACCAGGCGCTCGTGCGCCCACATCGACAGCAGCGACTGCGTGCGTCCCGCGTCCTCCCAGGCCCGGAGGCTCGACAGCGCGCCCTCGGCGAGCTGGCAGACCTCCATCAGGCGGTGGTAGTTCTCGTGGAAGCCGAGGTCGAGAGCCTCCCACTCCCCGTCCCTGAGCGGCCGGCCGAGCATGCGCTCGTACGCCACCCAGATCGGCCGGGTGTACACCTCCCGGAAGCCCTCCACGTCGTACGGCCCCAGCCCGTACGGCTGGAAGATCTCGTTGGTCGCTCCGACGACCGCGTCGATGTCGTGGAAGAGCGTGCCGTTCCAGTCCCAAACTATGTGTGTCATATCGCCCTTGAGCCTAACCGTGGCCGCTGACATTTCCATGAACGCCGGGCGTCAGTTCAGGAGATAGGGGATTTCCTGGGTGGCGTACCACATGAGCTCGTGGTCCTCCGCGCCGTCCACCACGAACCGCGCGTCGTCGTCACCGGTGTCCGCGGCGGGAAGCACCGCCATCGCGGCCTCCACGTCCGGCACGGCGTCGATGTCGTCCACGTGGACGGCGGCGACCTTCGCCAGCGGCACCGGGTCGAGCAGCCGCACCCGCCCGCGGTCCTCCAGATCCGTACCGACCTTGACCAGGTCGTCCGGCATCTCGGCCGCGATGACGACCCGGCGGCCGACGGCCTTGATCCCCTCGGCCCGCTCGGCCGCCAACATGCGCAGCGAGGCCCGGGCCGCCTCGGTCAGCGCCACGTACTCCAGTTCCTCTGTGTCACCCGAGACGTACCACTCCACCAACGCGGGCGTGACCGCGTAACCGGTCAGCGGGGCGGGTCCCAGCTCTCCCGCGGCGGCCAGCTCGGCCAGCGCGGAGAGCGTGCACGGCAGATACACGCGCATGCGTTCCTCGACTCACGATGTCCGGAGGGCGAAGGCCCCCGGAGGACCAGATTCCCACCTTAGGGCCGCCGGGGATGCGGGTTGGAAGAACCGGGCCGTGTCATGCCGACCGGAATCGCATGTCGAAGAGCCGCTCCATCTCGGTGATGGTGGCCGGCGGGTCCGTGTGGTGGATCCCGACGAGGCCGAGGCCCGAGGCCGCCTGGATGTTCGCCTCGATGTCGTCGATGAACACGCACTGCCCGGCCTCCAGAGCGAGCAGGCCAAGCGCGTGCCGGAAAATGCGCGGCTCCGGCTTGCGCATGCCGACCTCGCCCGAGATCACGACGGCGTCGAAGAGCCCGTCCCAGCGGTCGCGGGGATATTCGTTGGCCCAGGAATTGGACACCAGGCAGGTGCTCAGCCCGGCCACACGGGCCAGCCTGAGCATCTCGTGCATCTCCTCGACCGGCCGGAACCCGGCGAACATCCGGGTGAGCAGGCCGTCCGCCTCTGGCGGCACACCGTCCACGGTCAGCAGCCGGGCGGCGAGGTCCCGTTCGAACTCGGCGGCCGGAATCTCGCCGCGCTCCAGCGCGTGGATCGGGTTCTCCATGCCCGGCCCGAGCCCGCCCTCGTACGCCTGCTGGACCAGCCGGCGCATCACCTCCCGGTAGTGCCGGGAGTCGATGCGGTCGGCCTCCATCCATTCGGCGATGGAGTCGACCATGCTCGTCGTGAGCACACCGGCCCAGTCGATCAGGACGCCCTTGAGCACCGCACCCCCCTTTGACGCTCATCCAATATAGGCGGCGGATCACCCGAATCCCACGCACGACGTAGCGTCATGATCAGGGTTTCGCGGCCACACGCCCGGTCAGCCGTTTGGCGATCTTGAGATGCTCGGCGGACCGCACCGCCGACGGATCGGTCCGCGTGGCCTTGAACACGCCGCGCTTCTGCTTCAGCAGAAGGATGCGCAGCACCGACTCGTCGAGCCGTTTCTCGGTGATCCGCCCGGACTTGACCGCCTTGAGCACCGCGTTGTACGCCTTGGGCAGGTCGGGCGGCATGAGCAGGACGTCGACCCCGGCCAGAATGGCGCGCACCGCCACCTCGGAGTCGCCGTACTTCTCGCGCACCCCCGCCATGTCGAGCGCGTCGGTGGTGATCACTCCGTCGAAACCCAGCTCCCCGCGGAGCAGGCCGGTCAGGATCGGCTTCGACAGGGTCGCCGGATCGCCGGACGGATCGAGCTCCGGCATGACCACGTGGGCCGTCATGATCGCGTCCACGCCGTGTTCGATCGCCGCGCGGAACGGTGGGGCGTCGAGGCGTCGCCACTGGGCCTTGGAATGCTTGATCACGGGAAGACCGGTGTGGCTGTCGACCGTCGTGTCCCCATGGCCGGGGAAGTGTTTGGCGACCGAGGCGACACCGGCGGCGTGGAAGCCGTCCACGGCCGCCCCCACCATGGCCGCGACCTTCCGCGGATCGGATCCGTAGGCCCGAGGGCCGATCACCGGGTTGCGGGGGTTGATGTTGACATCGGCGACCGGGGCGAAGTCGAGCAGGATGCCGAGCGACCGCAGTTCCTTCCCGGTGACTCGGGCCGCTTCGCGGGCGTTGGCGGGGTTCCCGGTGGCCCCGATGGCACCCGCGCCCGGCAGCTTCGTGATCACCGAGCCGAGCCGGGACACGGTGCCGTTCTCCTGATCGACTCCGATCACCAGAGGGGTCTTCGACGCCTTGCGCAGCCCCGTGGTGAGCGCGGCGATCTGACGGGCGGTGGAGACGTTGCCCGCCCAGGGGAAGAGGATCACGCCGCCCGGCCGATACTTGGCGACCACCTCGGCCGGCGTCGCCACGCCGTACCTCGCCCGGTTCTCGTTGCTGGAGGAGCCGGCGTTCGAGCCGTACACGACGGCGAAGAAGAGCTGCCCGACCTTGTCCTCCAGGCTCATCGCGGCGAGCGCCTCCTGGGCGATCGCCGGCGACGCCACCCCCGACGGCTCACTGTCCCGGGGCTCGGCGCCCGTAGGACCGGCGCTCGTAGGACCGGCGGCGGCAGCGGAAGCGCCCGGGGCAGGAGACGCTCCCGGGGCCGGGGCGCTCTGCCCTGCCGAGGCGTACGGAGACCGGGCAGGCGAGGCCTCGGTGCCGCCGGACTGCGCCGACCAACCGGCCGAGCATCCCGTCGCGAGCAACACCGACAGGCCCAGGACGACGGCGCGACCGGCTCTTGCGGCACCGCTCGCAACCCACGCACCGAACGCGCCGCCCGCCCTCCGGGGTGGCCCCGCTCCTCTGGGCCCGACTCCGATCGGTCCGGCCGCTTCCGCAAATCGTGACACGCTGTTTACCGTAGCCGCGCGAGTCACATCCTTGCCGCTTGACCTCCCGCCTGTGGATAACCCGGCGCTTCTCACCGTCCCGGCGTGCGTCCCCCGCCGACTGCAAGATCAGCTAACGCAGCGGCGCAGGTCAGGGCGCGCGCCTGCAAGGATCTACAAGATCACGGAAGGGATGTGCGCAGGTCAGGGGGCCTCCATGCGAGAATTCGCAAGATCATGGGGTGGGGGTGGGGGCCGGGGGGATCCGCTGGGGCGCCGCGTCGAGATCAGGAGGCCGACACGATCTCGACCAACTCGTCGAGCAGTTCGTCGGCGCCATCGCCCTCCGCGGCGACGACGATGAAATCGCCCTGCTCGACGTCGAGGGAGAGCACCGCGAGGATGCTCTTCGCGTTCACCGCCGGGCCGTCCGCCTTGGCGATCGTGACATCGAACGGCGCCTTCGCCGCCGTCTGCACGAACGTCGCCGCCGGGCGGGCGTGCAGCCCCACCTCGGAGGTGACGGTCACCTTGCGCTCTGCCACGTTTCCTCCTTCGTCAGATGGGCCAGACCATCGATGGTTCCGCCAGGGCCAGTCAACACTCCCGATGCCGGTCCGTCACGACCAACCGGACCGGCGTGACAGCCACTCGTCCTAACCGCTGGGCCGCGGTCCTGACCCCCGGGCCGCCCTCCTGGCCACCGGGCGGCCGTCATGACCACAGGAACAGCGGATCACCGGCGCCCACTCGGCCCTCGACCATCTCGCCCACCGTCCCGTCCTCGGCGTCCAGGGCCACGACGGGGCAGACCGGAGAGCGGCCCCCCGCCTCGACCGCCGCCGGGTCCCAGGCCACCACGGGCTGGCCGGCCAGGACCCGATCGCCCTCTGCGGCCAGGAGCGCGAACCCCTCGCCCCTGAGCTGCACGGTGTCGATGCCGAGATGCACCAGCACCCCTTTCCCGTCGTCCCCCACCACGATGTAGGCGTGCGGGTGCAGTTTCACGATCGTGCCGCTGATCGGGGCCACGGCGTGACCGGGCCGCCGGTCGGGATCGATCGCCGTCCCCGGTCCCACCATGGCCTGGGAGAAGACCAGATCAGACACGGCGGCAAGGCCGATGGCCGCCCCCGCAACCGGGGCGAGAACCGTCGTCAACGGAGCGCCTTTTGCCGGAGCATCCGGCACATCTGGAACGTCCGGCCCATCCGGCCCGCTCTCCCTGTCCGTTCAGTCCTTCGCCCAGTCCTTCGCGAACCAGCCCCGCCCCTCAGCCGACGATGTCCTCGATGTCGCTGGCGATCGTGTCGGCCTCCGGGCCCACCACGACCTGGACGATGTTGCCCGCCGCCATCACGCCGTGGACACCGGCGGCCCGGAGCGCGGTCTGGTCGACCTTCGAGGCGTCACGCACCTCGGTCCGCAGCCGGGTGATGCACGGCTCCACCTCGATGATGTTGTCGGCGCCACCGAGTCCGGCGACGATCGCCTCGGCGTCTGCGGCCATGGGTCCTCCATCGGTTCTGGGTCGTCTCCGGCAAATCATGTCCTGCTGCCCGTACCCGCGGCCAAGGGACCGTCCGCCCCCGAGACGGAGGATTCGCCTGGCTCAGTCGGTCTGGGTCACCTTCTTCAGACCGCGCGGCGAGTCGGGGTCGATGCCGAGCCTGCGCGCGAGCGCCTCGGTGAGCAACTGCCCCGGAACGATGAGTCCGAGCGGCGCCACCCACTCCGGCAGATCGGGGCCGTTGAGCGCGGCGGTCGAGGCGCCGGCCAGCCCGGTGCCACCGCCCACGCCGAAGGCGGATGCGCCGGCATCGGTCACCCGCTCGGCCAGCGAGATGGTGCCGGCGAGTGTCGGCCCCTCCCCCGCCGCCACCAGGATCGCGGGGGTGTCCTCGTCGACGACCGCGATCGGGCCGTGCAGCAGGTCCGCGTACGACAGCCCCATGGCGTGCAGGTAGCACGCCTCCTTGAGCTTGAGCGCGAGCTCCAGCGCCGTCGAGAACACCAGACCGCGGCCGGAGACGACCACGCCCGGTTTGCCCGCGAGGCCCTCGACGACCGCGTCCAGGTCACCCGGGTCGGAGATCAGCTTCTCGACCGCGTCCGGGACCCGCCTCAGGTCGCCGGGGTCGACGTCGGCCCCGAGCCCGATGGCGAGCACGGCCAGCGCGGCGAGCTGGGTCGTGTACGTCTTGGTCGCGGGGACGGCCTTCTCCTCGCCGGCCAGCGTGCACAGTGCGAGATCCGCGACCTGGGCCAGCGGCGACGACTCCCCGCCGTTGGTGACGGCAATGGTCTTCGCACCGCAGTCGTGCGCCCACTGCAGGGTCTCGACGATCTCCTCGGTCCGGCCGGACTGGGACAGCCCCACGGCGAGCACGCCGTCGAGGTCCAGCCTGCGCCGGTACGTCGTGGCGATCGAGGGGGCGCCGAGCGCCGCGAGACGACCCGCCCGCGCCTCGATCAGGTAGCGGCCGTAGACTGCCGCGTTGTCGGAGGTCCCCCGGGCCACGAAGAGCACATGCCGGGTGCCTCGTGCGAGCGCCTCGACCTCCCCGGTCCTGGGCAGCAGTGCGTCGAGCGTGGCACGGATGGCCGCGGGCTGCTCGGCGATCTCACCGCGCATCCTGGTAGTCATCAGATGGTCTTCCTTCGCCTCGCGAGACATGGCCGTTACCGATCCGTCTCCGGTCCATACATTGACACATATTTCCAGCATGTGGTCTAGTCCGGACTAGACCAGTACGAACGATAACTCATCACGATGATGCGGATCGAGAGGGGAGGGACCCATGGCTCAGATCGACCCGGACAGCCCGGTGCCCAAATATTTCCAACTTCGAGAGATCCTGCTCGACCTCATCGAGAGCGACGAGCTGCCCATCGGAGCGGCGATTCCCTCCGAGCGCGACCTGTGCCAGCGCTACGGCCTGTCCCGGATGACGGTACGGCAGGCCGTCGATCATCTGGTCTCCGAGGGACGGCTGCACCGGGTCCCCGGCAAGGGCACGTTCGTCGCCCGCCCGAAGATCGAGCTGGCCCTCCAGCTCACCTCGTTCACGGACGACATGCGGGCGCGCGGCATGGAGCCGGGCTCTCGGGACCTGGATCGGCGCGTGGTCCGGGCCAGCGCGCATCTCGCCCGGCAACTCGGCATCCAGCCGGGGGACGCCGTGCACTTCATCGAACGGCTGCGCACGGCGGACGGGGAACCGCTGAGCATCGAGCGCGCCCACATCCCGGTGGCGCTCGCGCCCGACCTCGATGCCTACGACCTGACCGGACGGTCCCTGTACGCGCTGCTCGAGTCGCGCTACGGTCTCGTGATGGACGCCGGGGAGCTCACGATCGACGGCGGGATCGCCGACCCGGACGACGCCGACCTGCTCAAGCTGCCCAGAGGCGGGCCGGTGCTGCTGCTGCAGCGCCGTTCCTTCGCCGGCGGGGTGTGCGCCGAGCTCGGGGTCTCCACCTACCGCGCCGACCGCTACCAACTCCGGACGCTCCTCGAAATCCCGACCAGGCGCAGTTAGCGATCCTCCTCCCTGTTTCCCCCCGCTGGAGGAACATCGATGAGCCCCACCTCGGCCGACGCCGGGCTCCCCGCCACTCCCGAGCGGCGGCAGTCTGCGGTGATGGCCGTGCTGTCTCGCATCGGCCGATCGCTCATGCTGCCGATCGCGGCGCTGCCGGCCGCCGCCATCCTCCTGCGCGTGGGCGAGGACGACCTGCTGGGCCGTACGGACAACCCGACCCTGGACAAGATCGCCCATATCGTGGGCGGGGCCGGCGACGCGCTGTTCGACGCGCTGCCGCTGCTGTTCGCCGTGGGAGTGGCGGTCGGCTTCGCCCGGCGTGCCGACGGCTCGACCGCCCTCGCGGCCGTCGTCGGCTATCTGGTCTGGGACCGGGTCACTCATCTGATGTTCTTCGACACCTCGGCCGACTCCGCCATCCGCGAGAAGGTGCTGCACACCGTCGCCGACAAGGAGGGCAGGCTCTCCGAGGCACTCAACCTCGCGTCGGCCAACCCCACCGGCGTGCTCGGCGGCATCCTGATCGGCCTGGTCACCGCCCTGCTCTGGCAGCGCTACTACCGGATCAAGCTGCCCGCCTGGCTGGCCTTCTTCGGCGGCCGCCGGTTCGTCCCGCTCGTCACCGCCCTGGCGGCCCTGGTCCTCGGCGTGATCTTCGGCCTGATCTGGCCGCCCCTCGGGGAGGGACTCACCGAGTTCGGCGACTGGCTCGCCCGCCATTCGACGGAGGGTGCCGGGATATACGGCCTGTTCAACCGGGCCCTCATCCCCTTCGGCCTGCACCACTTCGTCAACTCGATCGTCTGGTACACGGTGCCCGGGTGCGACATCGGGACCGTCCACACGACCGGGGACATGTGGTGCTATTTCGCGGGCCAGGAGGGGGCGGGGGCGTTCATGGCGGGTTTCTTCCCGGTCATGATGTTCGGCCTGCCGGCGGCCGCCCTCGCCATGTGGCGCGCCGCTCCCCCGCACCGGCGGGCCACCGTCGGCGGCATCATGCTCTCCGCCGCGCTCGTCTCGTTCGTCACCGGCATCACCGAGCCGATCGAGTTCGCGTTCATCTTCGTCGCCCCGGTCCTGTTCGCGGTGCACGCGCTGCTCACCGGCGTCTCGATGGCCCTGGTCGCGGGCCTCGGCGGACGGCTCGGCTTCGGGTTCTCCGCGGGCGCGATCGACGCCGGGCTGAACGCGACCAAGGAGAACACGCACAACTTCCCGCTCATCATGCTGATCGGGGTCGCGTACTTCTTCGTCTACTACTTCGTGTTCAGTTTCCTGATCAAGAAATTGAACATCATGACGCCGGGTCGCGAGCCTGAGCCCGATGTCGATTCCGGAGAGCCGACGGAGTCCGTCACCCGCTCCCGCGGCTGACCGCACCCCTTCCATCGGCCCCGTTTTCATCGGTCCGTAATTCATTTCTTCGCCTGGTCGGAATTCGGCAGAAGTCAATCGGACCCCGCCAACCGTCGGGAAGCTTTCCCATGAAATGGGGAGAAAAGGACGCGTCGATCGGCAAAGTTGGCGTGGGGTGTATCAGGAGGGCGGGCCGAAACCTCTATTAGGCAGCAGATCATCCCCCTGACGAACGCCCCCCCGACGACCACCAGGGAGTCTCCATGCCCAAGCCGACCCCGCGGCCCAGGACCGCGCCGCCGAGGACCGCGCTGCCCAGAATCATGCCCGTGCCCCCGGCGGATCCGCCGTACGACGACGAGCGCGAACCGGCGGACGGCGGCGCCGCCCAGGGCGGCGGGCCCATGACGTACGGCTCACTCGCGCTGGCCCACGCGTCCCCATCGGCCGCGGCCCCGGGCACACCGGAGGCCATCCCCGGCGCCGGAACCCGGCAGAGACCGGGAGCACGCGCGGCGCAGTGGGCCAGGGACGCCCGATCGGCCCGGGAAACCCAGAGCGTCGTCAGGGAGGCCCGGGAGACCGGGGTCCTCAGGGAGACCGGGAGGATCGGGAGAACTCGGGGGATCCGGGGAGCCCGACCAGGTGAGCGGCACCTGCGCTGCCTCGGCCAGGCCATGGCCGAGGTCCTCACGGGTCGGCGGCCGGCGCAGACCGTGCAGGACAAGCTGTCCGAGCGGGCCTACCGCGAGCTGGTCCGCGCCGGGAAGATGATCCACGCCGATCGTCCCCCGATGGTGGGGCCGCCGCACGTGCAGTGGCCCCGCGACGGCGTGGCGGAGATGTGCCTGCTCGTCAGCTGCGGGACGCGCAACCGGGTGCTCGCGCTGCGCCTGGAGCGGCTCGGCGTCCAGTGGCTGATCACGGAGTTCGAGACCGCCTGACAGCGCCTTCCGAGCAGCGCCGCCTGAGAATGACGAATCCCCGCCGGGGCGGCCCCGGCGGGGATCGTCGTTCGCTTACGCGTCGGCGTTCCTCGGGTCGCCGTGGCAGCGCTTGAACTTCTTTCCGGAACCGCACGGGCAGGGCGCGTTGCGCTCGGTGTTGCCGTAGGCGGCACGCTGCTCCGGCGTGGAGCGCACCCGGTTGACCTCGACGTCACCGGTCTCGCCCGGCGCGCTGTAGACCATCTCGGTCGGACGGGACGGCCGGCGCAGCGCCTGAGCGATGATCGAACCGGCCTGCGCGACCTCCGAGTCCTCTTCGGTGTTCTCCTCGACGATCGGGTTGGCCTGCACCTCGACCTCGAGGTTGAACAGGTAGCCGACCGACTCCTCCTTGATGCCGTCGAGCATCGCGGTGAACATCTCGTAGCCCTCGCGCTGATACTCGATCAGCGGGTCCTTCTGGGCATAGGCACGCATGCCGATGCCCTCCTGGAGGTAGTCCATCTCGTAGAGGTGCTCGCGCCACTTGCGGTCGAGCACCGAGAGGATGACCCGGCGCTCCAGCTCACGCATCGCCTCGGAGCCGAGCTGCTCCTCACGCCGGCCGTACGCCTCGAGCGCGTCGGCCTTGACCTTCTCCGCGATGAAGTCGCCGGACAGGTCCTCCCGCTCGCCACCCGCGGCCTCGATGAGCTCCTCGACGGTGAACGAGATCGGGTAGAGCTGACCGAACGCCTTCCACAGCTTGTCGAGGTCCCACTCCTCGGCGAAGCCCTCGCTCGTGGCGCCCTTGACGTAGTCGTCGATGACGTCCGTGATGAAGACGTGCACCTGCTCCTGCAGGTCGGCGCCCTCCAGCACCTTGCGGCGCTCGGCGTAGATCACCGTGCGCTGCCGGTTCATGACCTCGTCGTACTTGAGGACGTTCTTGCGGATCTCGAAGTTCTGCTGCTCGACCTGGTGCTGGGCGGAGGCGATCGCCTTGGACACGATGCCCGACTCGATCGGCACGTCGTCCGGAATGTTGAGCCGGGTCATGATCATCTCGACCCTGGCGGAGTTGAACAGCCTCATCAGGTCGTCTTCGAGCGACAGGTAGAACCGGGACTCACCCGGGTCGCCCTGACGGCCGGAGCGGCCGCGCAGCTGGTTGTCGATGCGCCGGGACTCGTGCCGCTCGGTGCCCAGCACGTAGAGCCCGCCGGCCTCGATGACCTCTTCGTGCTCGCTCTTGACGGCCGCCTTGGCCTTCTCCAGCGCCTCGGGATAGGCCTGCTCGTACTCCTCCGGAGTCTCCGACGGCGACAGCCCGCGCTGCTCCAGCTCCAGGCCGGCGCGGAACTCGGGGTTGCCGCCCAGCATGATGTCGGTACCGCGGCCCGCCATGTTCGTGGCGACGGTGACCGCGCCCTTGCGGCCGGCCTCCGCGACGATCGCGGCCTCGCGCGCGTGGTTCTTCGCGTTCAGCACCTCGTGCGGCACACCCTGGCGCTTGAGCATCCGGGAGAGCTTCTCGGACTTCTCCACGCTGGTGGTGCCGACCAGGACCGGCTGGCCCTTCTCGTACCGCTCCTTGATGTCGTCGACGCAGGCCTGGAACTTGGCGTCCTCGGTCTTGTAGACCACGTCGGCCTGGTCCTTGCGGATCATCGGCCGGTTGGTCGGGATCGGGACCACGCCGAGCTTGTAGGTCTGGTGGAACTCGTTGGCCTCTGTGGTGGCCGTACCGGTCATTCCGGCGAGTTTTTCGTACAGGCGGAAGTAGTTCTGCAGCGTGATCGTGGCGAGCGTCTGGTTCTCGTCCTTGATCTTCACGCTCTCCTTGGCCTCGATGGCCTGGTGCATGCCCTCGTTGTAGCGACGGCCGTGCAGGACGCGCCCGGTGAACTCGTCGACGATCAGGACCTCGCCGTCGACGACGATGTAGTCCTTGTCCTTCTTGAACAGTTCCTTCGCCTTGATCGCGTTGTTGAGGAACTGGACGAGGTGGGTGTGCTCGGGCTTGTACAGGTTGTCGATGCCGAGCCAGTCCTCGACCTTCTCGACACCGGCCTCGAGGATGCCGATCGTGCGCTTCTTCTCGTCGACGACGTAGTCGCCGGTGCTCTCCTCGCCGTCCTTGCCCTCGGTGCCGCGGCGCAGCCTCGGCACGATCTTGGCGAACTCCGTGTACCACTTGCCGGACTGCTCGCCGGGGCCGGAGATGATCAGCGGGGTGCGCGCCTCGTCGATGAGAATGGAGTCGACCTCGTCGACGATCGCGTAGTTGTGGCCGCGCTGGACGCACTCCTCCATGGACCAGGCCATGTTGTCGCGCAGGTAGTCGAAGCCGAACTCGTTGTTCGTGCCGTACGTGATGTCCGCGTTGTACTGCCGGCGGCGCTCGTCCGGCGGCATGTTCGCCAGGATCACGCCGACCTCGAGGCCGAGGAAGCGGTGCACGCGGCCCATCGTCTCGGCGTCGCGCCTGGCCAGGTAGTCGTTGACCGTGACGACGTGGACGCCCTTGCCGGACAGGGCGTTGAGGTAGCTCGGGAGAGTACAGGTGAGGGTCTTGCCCTCACCGGTCTTCATCTCCGAGATGTTGCCCATGTGCAGGTTGGCGCCACCCATGATCTGCACGTCGAAGTGGCGCTGCCCGAGCACTCGGCGGGCGGCCTCGCGTACGGTCGCGAAAGCCTCAGGCAACAGGTCGTCAAGGGACTCGCCGTCGGTGTAACGCTGCTTGTACTCGTCGGTCAGCGCACGGAGCTCGGCGTCCGACAGGCTCTTGAAGTCCTCTTCAATGGAGTTGACCTGCTCGGCGATCCGCTTGAGCTTCCGCAGAGTCTTGCCTTCGCCGGCGCGAAGGATCTTGTCGAGAATGGCTGGCACTGTTAGTAGAGCTCCTCGCAGGTCTACCCCGGGCGATCCGCCGGGGTGTGAGGACAGACACACACTTCCCCATAGCCATCGTAGGCTGTTCCGCCACCGGACACAGCCATCGCCAATGAGCCGGAGCGGCGTGCCGCATTCGCATGAGTTACAACGAGGAAAACCCCCGAAGGGTTCCCCCGGTGTGCCGACCAAGGCTCTCATCAGGTAGAAAACGGGGTATGGCACAGAGCGGACACCAAGGCAGCCACGCGGGAAGCCCCAAATCGTGGTTCGCCGTCACGACGATCCTCATCGGCTTCCTCCTGGGCGGGATCGCCCTCACCATCGGCCCCAACTGGGTGCTCGTCTGGGTCGGCGCCGGGATCTGCGCGGTCGGCGGCCTCATCGCCCTCGCCGTCGACATCTTCTCGGACGTGATCGTAGACGCCCCCAGGGAGATCGAGGCGCAGGAGCATCACTCCCCGTTCGAGCATCACCACGCCTGAGCCGCCGTACGCTCCGGGCCCGGCCGGTACGGCCAGGCCCACCGTGCCGTGTTCGGCGGCGAACCGCCGAAAGCATTTTGTCGGTCGCGCCGTTTAGCATCTCCAGGCGTGACCGATCTGACCCCGGACGAGGCCCGCAGGATCATTCTGCGGGCTCAGGGCTTCCTCGGCGCGAGCGCGCGCGACGGCGGCGTGTCCGCCATGCTGCGGCGCGTGGGGGCCGTCCAACTCGACACCATCTCGGTGCTGGCACGCTCGCACGAGCTCGTCGCGTACGCCCGGCTCGGCCCGGTCGGCCGGGCGGAGGTGGAGCGCGCCTACTGGCACAGCGCGCCGCCACTTCCGCCCCGTGCCTTCGAATACTGGTGTCACGCCGCCTGCATCCTCCCCATCGAACAGTGGCCCCTGTACGGCTTCCGCCGCCGGGCCTACCGTGAGCGGCGGTTCCGCTGGCACGAGGTGCCGCCGACCATCGACAAGGTCCTGGAGCTCGTGCGCTCGGAGGGACCGGTCACCACCGCCGACATCGGCGGAGCACGTGTTGACCGGCGCGCCTCCGGCACGACGCAGGCGGGCGAGTGGTGGGACTGGTCCGACTCCAAAATCGCGATCGAGTTCCTGCTCGACGTCGGCGAGGTCGTCTGCACCCGGCGGGTCGGCTGGCGCCGCGTCTACGACCTGGCCGAGCGCGTGATCCCCGCCGATCTGCTGGGTGAGGATCCCACCGACGCGGAGTGCGTCGCCGGGCTCACCGCGATCGCCGGCCGCTCCCTGGGCGTGGCGACCCGGGCCGACCTGGTCGACTTCACCCGGGTGAAGGGGAGGTACGCCGACCTGCTCGACGACGCCCTGCTGAGCGGCGCGGCCGGCCTCGTGCCGGTACGGGTCGGTGGCTGGCCGCCCGCCCGACGCGGTTCCGGAGCCGGGGCGCGGGCGGGCGGCGACGGTGCCGGCGCCCCCAACGCCTGGGCGGATCCGACCGCCCTGGAGACGGAGCCGCGCGGACGCCACCGGACCACGCCGCTGTCTCCGTTCGACTCGCTGATCTGGGATCGGCCGCGTACCGAGCGGATCTTCGGGCTGAGCCACCGTCTGGAGGCGTACGTGCCCAGGGACAAACGGATCCACGGCTACTTCGCGATGCCGGTGCTGGTCGGCGGCCGGATCATCGGCCGCGTGGATCCGGCCCGGGAGGGCCGCACGCTCGTCGCCCGCCAGGTCGGCTTCGAGCCCGGCGTCAGCCGTACCGCAGCCGGTCGCAGGGCGGCCGTCACGGGCATGCGGGACGCACTGCTGGAGGCCGCGAGCTGGGTGGACTGCACGGACGTCAGGATCGAGCGAATCACCTCGCCGGAGCTCGAGGGACCGCTGCGGGCCGCGCTTAACGGCAAAAATCGCGCGTGAGTAATCAATTGATCATATAGCGTTTTTGGCGTGATTCGGATCTCCTGCCGAGTGGCCTCCGCCGGGGTGCACCCGTGCTGAGCCGCCTGCTCCGCACCCACCTGCGGCCGTACTCGTCGGCGCTGACCGCCGTGGTGCTGTTCCAGCTGATCGGCACCATCGCCTCGCTGTACCTGCCCAGCCTGAACGCCGACATCATCGACAAGGGCGTGGCCACCGGCGACACCGGCTACATCCTGACCACCGGCGGCTGGATGCTGACCGTGTCCCTCGTGCAGATCGCCTGCTCGATCGCGGCGGTCTACCACGGCGCGAAGGTGGCGGCCGGGTTCGGGCGGGACGTCCGGTCCGCGGTCTTCCACCGGGTAAGCGAGTTCTCGACCCGGGAGGTCGCCCACTTCGGCGCGCCCTCGCTGATCACCCGCAACACCAACGACGTGCAGCAGGTCCAGATGCTCGTGGTGATGACCTGCACGATGTTGGTCGCCGCGCCGATCATGGGCATCGGCGGCATCATCATGGCGCTGCGCCAGGACGTCGGACTGTCCTGGCTCATGCTGGTCTGCGTCCCGGTGCTGCTGCTCTCGATCGGCCTGCTCGTCTCCCGGATGGTTCCGCAGTTCCGGGCCATGCAGGTCCGCATCGACGCGGTCAACCGGGTGCTGCGCGAGCAACTCTCGGGCATCCGCGTGGTGCGGGCCTTCGTCCGGGAACGTGAGGAGACCCGCCGGTTCGCCGAGGCGAACGACGAGCTGACCGATACCGCGCTGCGCGTCGGGCGGCTGACCGCGCTCATCTTCCCCACCGTGATGTTGATCCTCAACGCCTCCAGCGTCGCCGTGCTGTGGTTCGGGGCCGCCCGGGTGGACAGCGGTGAGATGCAGGTCGGCTCCCTCACCGCGTTCCTCATGTATCTGCTGCAGATCCTCATGTCGATGATGATGGCCACCTTCATCTCGATCATGATCCCTCGTGCCGCCGTCTGCGCCGAGCGAATCGGCGAGGTGCTCGACACCGAGTCGTCGGTCCGGCCGCCCGAGCGACCCGTACGACAGGTGGACCGCCGGGCCGAGCTGGAGCTGCGCGACGTCGAGTTCCGCTATCCGGGGGCGGCGGCGCCCGTGTTGTCCGGGATCTCCTTCCGCGCCGTCGCTGGGCAGACCACCGCCGTCGTGGGCAGCACCGGGTCGGGCAAGACGACGCTGGTCTCCCTGGTGCCCAGGCTGTTCGACGCCACCTCGGGCGCCGTACTGATCGACGGTGCCGACGTGCGCGACCTCGATCCCAAGATGCTCTGGGGGCGGATCGGCCTGGTGCCGCAGAAGCCGTACCTGTTCACCGGAACCGTCGCGAGCAACCTGCGGTACGGCAACCCGGACGCCACCGACGAGGAGCTGTGGGAGGCACTGGAGGTCGCCCAGGCCCGCGACTTCGTCGAGGCGATGCCCGAGGGTCTGCAGGCGCCGATCACACAGGGCGGCACGAACGTGTCCGGCGGTCAGCGGCAGCGGCTCTCGATCGCCCGGGCGCTGGTCGCCAAGCCTGAGATCTACCTGTTCGACGACTCGTTCTCCGCCCTCGACCTGACCACGGACGCCCGGTTGCGCGCCGCGCTGCGTCCGTACACCTCCGAGGCCACCGTGATCATCGTCGCCCAGCGGGTCTCCACGATCGTCGACGCCGATCAGATCATCGTCCTGGACGACGGCCTCGTCGCCGGCATCGGCACCCATGAGGACCTTCTCGGCTCCTGCCCGACCTACGTCGAGATCGTCGAATCCCAGCTGACCGCGGAGAGTGCGGCATGAGCGACCGGTCCCCGGCATCCCCTGTGTCCTCGGCCTCCCCGGCATCCACGGCCTCCCCGGCACCCGCACCCGCTGAGCGACCGCGCCCGGCCAGGGGTGGCCCCGGAGGGGGTTTCGGGGGGTTCGGCGGGATGCCGACGGAGAAGTCCATGGACTTCTGGCCCTCCACCCGGCGGATCCTCCGGCGGCTGAGCCCCGAGCGCCCGAGAGTCCTGGCGGTGATCGGCCTCGCCGTGATCAGCGTGGTGTTCTCCGTCATCGGACCGAAGATCCTCGGCCTCGCGACGGACGTGATCTTCAGCGGGGTGATCGGTGGTCAACTGCCCGCCGGAACCACCAAGGAGCAGGCGGTCCAGGCCGCCCGTGCCGCGGGCCACGACAACTTCGCCGACATGATCGCGGCGATGGACATCGTCCCGGGGCAGGGCATCGACTTCGGCGCGCTGGCCACCGCACTCACCTGGGCCCTCGGCCTCTACCTCGCCGCATCGGCCTTGATGTGGCTGCAGGGCTACCTGCTCAACGACGTGACCCAGCGCACCGTCTTCCGGCTGCGAGCCGACGTCGAGGACAAGATCAACCGGCTCCCGCTGCAGTTCTTCGACGGACAGCCGCGCGGCGAACTGCTCAGCCGGGTCACCAACGACATCGACAACGTGTCCCAGACCCTGCAGCAGACGTTGAGCCAGCTGCTGAGCTCACTGCTCACCGTGATCGGCGTGCTGGCGATGATGTTCATCATCTCTCCGCTGCTCGCGGTGATCGCATTGGTGACGATCCCGATCACGATGATCATCACCGGGCAGATCGCCAAGCGCTCGCAGAAGCAGTTCGTCGCGCAGTGGGCCCACACGGGCACGCTGAACGCTCACATCGAGGAGGCGTTCACCGGTCATGAGCTGGTGAAGGTCTTCGGGCGCGGGCCCGAGGTCGAGCAGGTCTTCCGGGAGCGGAACGAGGCGCTGTACAAGGCGAGCTTCGGCGCCCAGTTCATCTCCGGGATCATCATGCCGATGATGATGTTCGTCGGGAACCTCAACTACGTGGCCATCGCCGTCGTCGGCGCCGTACGCGTCGCCACCGGTTCGATGAGCCTGGGTGACGTCCAGGCGTTCATCCAGTACTCCCGGCAGTTCACCCAGCCGCTGACGCAGGTCGCCTCGATGGCCAACCTGCTGCAGTCGGGCGTGGCGTCCGCCGAGCGGGTCTTCGAACTGCTCGACGCGACGGAGCAGTGGCCGGACCCGGCGGATCCGGCGCTGCCCGCCACCCGGCGGGGACGCGTCGAGTTCGAGCACGTGTCCTTCCGGTACGACCCCGAGCAGCCCCTCATCGAGGACCTGTCGCTCGTGGCCGAGCCCGGGCACACGATCGCGATCGTCGGCCCGACCGGCGCGGGGAAGACCACGCTGGTCAACCTGATCATGCGCTTCTACGAGCTGGACGCGGGCCGCATCACCCTCGACGGCGTCGACATCACCGCGATGCGCCGCGAGGACCTGCGCTCGCAGATCGGCATGGTCCTGCAGGACACCTGGCTGTTCGGCGGCACGATCCGCGACAACATCGCGTACGGCAACCCCCGGGCCACCGAAGCGGAGATCTACACCGCCGCACGGGCCGCCCACGTCGACCGGTTCGTCCGTACGCTGCCCGACGGGTACGACACCGTGATCGACGAGGAGGGCGGCAACATCAGCGCGGGCGAGAAGCAGCTGATCACCATAGCCCGCGCCTTCCTCGCCAACCCGTCCCTGCTCATCCTGGACGAGGCCACCAGCTCGGTGGACACCCGGACCGAGGTCCTGGTGCAGCACGCGATGGCAGCGCTGCGTACGGACCGCACCAGCTTCGTCATCGCCCACCGGCTGTCCACCATCCGGGACGCCGACCTCATCCTGGTCATGGAGGCCGGCAGCATCGTCGAGCACGGCACCCACGACGAACTGCTCACCGCCCGGGGCGCGTACCACCGGCTGTACTCCGCTCAATTCAGCGGGGCCCTGGTCCCTGACGACGACGAGGCGACCGGTGAGGTGAGCGTTTCCGGCTCTAGGTGATCTCGAGCAGCCGCTCGCGGACGGCGTAGACCACGGCCTCCATCCGGGAATGGAGCTGCAGCTTCTCCAGGATGTTGCGCACGTGGTTCTTGACCGTGTTCTCGGAGATGAACAGCTCCTTGGCGATCTCCCGGTTGTTCATGCCCTTCGCGACGAGGCGGAGCACCTCCATCTCGCGATCGGTCAGCTTCGGCACCGGGAGCTGCGGCGGCCGCTCGGCCTCCTTGCGGCTCATGTTGGCGAACTCGGAGATCAGCTTCGCCGCCATCGCGGGGTTGATGAGCGACTGTCCCTCGTGCACGCCGCGCACCGCGTCGGGCACCTCGTCGAGCTGGACGTCCTTGAGCAGATATCCGGTGGCGCCCGCCTTGATCGCCTCGAAGAGGTCCTCCTCTTCGTCGCTGACCGTCAGCATGATCACCCGGGTACTCGGCACCGACTCCTTGATGCCCCGGGTCGCCTCGATGCCGTCCTGCCTGGGCATCCGGACATCCATCAAGACCACGTCGGGCAGCAGCCGGTCGGCCAGTTCGACCGCCTCACGACCGTCGCTCGCCTCGCCGACGACCTCGATGTCCGCCTCCGCGGCCAGCGCCAGCTCAAGGCTGCGGCGGATCAGAGCGTGGTCGTCGACGATAAGCACACGGATCGGCTCGCCGCGACCGGCCACACTGGCAACCTCGTCGGATCGGGTCACGAAACCTCCTCGCGGGGGCCAAGGACGCTAAAACTCTTCCCGCAAACCTTCACGGTCAACGCGCTGACCGTCATCATTACACGGTTCTGGAGGAGATGCGGATCTTCGTCGGCGCGGTATGGCCTCCGCTCGCCCGGGCCGCGGCCCTCGGTCACCTGACGCCGTGCTCGGCGAACACCGCGGAGACGGCGGGACCCATTGGAGTCAGCTGCCGTTGAAGAGTACGAAGCAGCACAATCGGGTCTTCGGCGGGTGCCTGGTTAATCATGGCTCGACCTAGTGGCCCACCAAGCGCCAGCAGCGCATCCCTGCCGATGTCGGGAGTGTTGAAGGCCGCATCTCGGATCAACTTGGCGCGGCCACGCAGGGATTCGGCAACCAAACGGGCATTTCGCGTCATCGTTCCCAGCTCAGACCGCACTCGATCATGGTGTGGGCCTTTCCAACTCATTCGGCCTATCGAATCGCCGACGGGCTTCAGCAACTCCTCGATGGCTTCGGCCAGATCTTGATGTTCATGGGCCAACCGCACCAAGTCGTCGTATAGCGACATCCCCGTTTCCCATCCGATCGACACCGGCGGTGTAAGAATACTTCCACAACGTGTAAACAACGGCTAGGTTCTTGTGTCGTGGATCCAGAGCGGGTGGTCGACGCGGACGAGCTCGAGCAATTGGCCAAGCTGCTCATTGACAGACGGCAACTCGCGGAGCAGTACTACGCTCGGGCCTGCCAGCTCATGGGGCAGTCGGGGGCGAACCAGTTGGTGACCGTGCTGAAGTGGGCCACCGACACCGCGGCCGAACTGCGCAATCGCGCCGCCATCGCCCGGGCCGCGGAAAAGGGCGGCGACCCCTTCGGCGCGTTGTCCACCTTCGGACTAACTACGGCAATTGCCACGATTTCCGGTCAGGACAGAACTCGACTGAGGAAAGACCTCAAATCACTCGTCACCGATAGCGGCAAGGCCGGCCCGGAGCAACGAGCGCAGGCGGTTCGAGAGTTTTTTGGGAAATTGACCGCTGCCGAACGGTCCTGGCTCGCCGTCGATCAACCCGGGCTGGTCGGTCGATTGGACGGCGCTACCGCAAAAGTCCGCTACGCCGCGAATCGACTCTTGATCGAGCGCGCCCTCGCACACGAGCAGCGAAACCTGATCGAGTTGAAGACGGCAGATTCCAGGAACCCTCAGGTGAAGCTTCTCGAGCAGCGGATAGCCCGCATGGCGGAGCTTCTCCAGCCTCGGATGACCGGTGACGGCCAACTCAAGCCCCGGCAGTTCCTGCTGTTCGATCCCGCCGACGACGGCCGGGTCGCCGAAGTCTTCGGCGACCTGGCCAAGGCCAAGCATGTCGCCGTCATGGTCCCCGGCATCACCAACCGACTCGACAACTACAGAGACATCTTCAAGGACGCGCAAAATTTGATCATTGATCCAACCACCGGTAAGGATCTGCCGGAGACCGCCGTGATCACCTGGCTGGGGTACGACACACCCGAGCTCGGCGACTCGGTGCTGCCGGCCAAGGCCGAGGCCGGCGCTCCCGCGCTGTACTCGTTCCGAGCCGGCCTGGAGGCGGCCAAGGGGGCGAAGTTCGCGCTGTTCGCGCACAGCTACGGCACTTTGCTGTCGAGCAAGGCACTACAGCAGGGCACGCCGTTCGACTCTGTGGTCTTCATGGGCAGCCCCGGCCTGGGCCCCAACGTCAAGAGCGCGGCCGACCTCAAGCTCGCCCCCGGCACCCAGGTGTTCGCCATGCGTGCTCCCGGAGATGTGGTCTCCTATACCGAGGCACACGGCAGAGATCCCGCTGAGATGTCCGACATCCAACGGCTGGCCACCGGTACCTCGTCCGGACACTCGCAGTACTACATCCCGAAGAACACCGGGCTGGACAATCTGCAGGCCGTCCTCACCGGTGACAGGTGCGTGCAGACGTTCGTGGGGTCGCCGAGGCTGGACGACGAGCAGCTCGGCGCAAGCGGCGTGCGGGTCCTGGTCCGGGAACTCCAGAGCCGGGTGCCGCAGTGGAAGACAGCCGAGCTTGGCGCCACGTTCGACCCGGTCATCAAGGACGCGCTCAACGGGAAGACGGATCCGAAGACCACTGTCAGCCGGGCCATAGAGGAGCTGAAGAAATCTGATCTCGGTGGTTACCTCTCCGCCACCGACGTCGCCGAGATCACCGCCAAGGCGCTCGCGGCGGCCGGTGAGCCGCTCGCCGAACGGGCCGTCATGTTCACCGCGACCAGGGGAGCCTATCCGCGATGAGATTCCCCGCCTTGCCCGGCAGCGTCGTCATGGCGTTGGCCCTGCTCACACTCATGACCTCCTGCACAAGTGAACCGGAGACGAGGATGACGCCCGAGCAGTCCCGTGAGGTCTTCATCGCCGAGGCCAAGGCCATCATCCGGGCCGTCTTCCCGACTGCCGATCCTCGCGTTGTCGTACAGGTGACGGATGCCCCATGTGGAGGGCCGGTCGGCACCGACTTCTCCAGCGTGGAGAGCATGATCAATGTCCATGGCGATGCCCCGAGCGACAATTTGGATCCCGACCAGGTCTTGAATCAGATTGTCGAGGTGCTGAAGCAGCGAGACTGGAAGATCAACTACACGCGCAACCATGTTGCGGGAGCCGAACGTAAGGGTGTGGGGGGCATCAGGACCGGCGTCGGAGGTTCACCGCTCGGTATCAACATCTCTGGTGACACCGAGTGCGTGGAGAACCCGGACGCTTGATGAGCGATCAGCGGGCATGAGCCGTACGGCTGACCGGGCCGGAACAGCAGGGCAGGCCGGACCTGCTGGATGTGGTCCGGCCTGCGCCCGGGCGGAGCGTCAGCCCTCGACGAGCCTGAGGACTCCGTAGTTGTAGCCGCGCCGCCGATAGACGACGCTGGGCAGGTCTCCCTCTTTGTCGCGGAAGAGGAAGAAGTCGTGGCCCACGAGCTCCATCTCGAGGAGCGCCTGATCGATCGTCATGGGCTCGGCCTTGTGGAACTTCTCGCGGACGACGAGCGGGCCGTCGCCGTCCATCTCTATCGGGACGATCGACTCCCCGTCCTCGCCCCGCTCCTTCTGTGCTGCCGTCTCCGTGGCGGCCGCCACCGGCGCCGGCTCTGGCGACGCCACCTGGGCGGTGGCCTTCTCGACGGCCTCCTCGGGAACACCGACGCTGAGATCGGCGAGCGAGAAGGGCAGGTTCTTGCCGTGATGGGCCTTCCGCCTGTCGTTGAGCCGCCGCAGTCGCTCCTCCAGCTTGGCGAGCGAGATGTCCAGGGCAGCGAACCGATCGTCCGCGGAGGCCTCCGCACGGATCACGGGCCCCCGGGAGTAGACGGTCAGTTCCACCCGCTCCCGGTGACCACTCTGCCGATGGTTGGGCAGCTCGGAAACTTCGACGTCTACGCGGATAAGCTTGTTGTCCAGCCGTTCGATCCTGGCCAGCTTGGCAGTCGCATGATCACGGAACCGGTCACTCAGTCCGGTGTGCCGTCCCTTGACGATGATTTCCACGCAAAGCCCCCCTTCGCACGTCGACTGTTCTGTACAGCGCTCGAAGCACCCGTCCGGCCGACCTGGTCTTCGTCCCCACATTCGCCTGCTGAGGGGTTCGCAGCTCACTCGCCACTACTGCCCTTCTCCCCTGACGGGAGGCATCTGGCCTTCCGGGAGGGCAGGACTTACTTCTAAGCCGCACCGTGATCGGTCGACCAAGAGTCGCCTTACGTGGACCGTTTCGCCTGCGGCTGGCATCGGCTAGCCAGGCCGGATCCCTGAACGGAGTCGGCCCGGTGCAACCACGGACCCGAACGGGTGCCATGTCTGCACGCTAGCCGCTGCCGCCGGGAATGTCAGCCACGGGATCCGGCAGACGATCACTTTGCGTTATCCGGGTTTCGGATGGGACCTGTGAAACGTCTGTCCAAAACACTGGAACGGCCGGGAACCTCGCCTCTTCCGGGGCTCCGACCAGGGGAGTCGCGCCGACAGCGGCGCGGACGTGCATCCCCTGGCCGCTCAGGGCTTTGAGTCATATTTACTTTCTGTCATGACTCGGCGACTTACTTCCCCGGCGTGTCGCGTCGCTCCACCGATGGCTAGGACCGCGTGCTCGCCGCCTCCCGCGAGTCCGGCTCATCCGCACCGGCCGGGAGGACATCGCCGGTTTCGAGGAGGGTCTTGAGGTTGGACAGGACATGCGGCCAGCCTCCGCCGATCATCGACAGCACGGTGCTCCCGGGCTCGAAGCCGTCGTGCACCACGGTCAGCTTGACCAACTGCCCGAGATCTTCGATCTCGAAGGTCACCTTCGAGCGGCGCTCTCCCGCCAGTTCGGCGGTCGTCTCAGCATCGAGACCGACGGCCTCGCCGAACTCCCGGGTGAACGTGTGCCAGGTGTACGACAGCCGGCGGTAGGGGTCGGACTCGAGGACGACCTGGTCGGGATCGGTGATCTTCACATCGGCGTGTTCCCATGTCACCGCGGATCCCACCTGCCAATCCGATGTGAGCGCCGTCCCCCAGTATCGGCGGGTGAAGGACGGCTCGGTCAGCGCCTCCCAGAGCCGCTCCGGCGTGGTGTTGATGTAGGTGGTGTAGACGAACTCGGGCTTGTGCATCCGGCTGTCCTCCAGTGCTCTCTTCAGGTCCGACAGGGCGTGGACCCGGTGTTGGTCGTATCGGCTGATCCATCGTTCGGCGATGGCGTTGATCGGGGCGGCGTTGAGGTAGTGCAACTTCTCCCGGCCCCGCCGGACCGTGGTCACCAGGTCGGCCGACTCCAAGATCGCCAGATGCTTGCTGACCGACTGCCTGGCCATGTCCAGGCCCGAGCACAGCTCCCGCAGGGTCTGCCCGTTCCGTGCGTTCAAGCTGTCCAGCAATCGACGGCGACTGGGGTCCGCCAGCGCCTTGAACACCTCGTCCATGCCCTCGACTCTCGCCACTCCGAATGTGCAGCCGTTTGGCTACTCAAAAATATGCAGCCAAACGGCTGCATGTCAATCACCGCAAGACCGTCCAGACGAGACCCCGTTGACAAGGAGAGTCGGTAAGTACAGACTTACGGTTCGTGGGAACTAACGGAGCTGACGCGCTCTCCGCACTGGCCGACCCGACACGGCGTGCCATCTTCGAGTGCCTCGCTCGCGGTCCCAAGGCAGTGGGCCTGCTCGCCGAGCAACTGCCGGTCAGCAGGCCGGCGGTGTCCCAGCACCTACGCGTGCTGAAGGACGCGGGTCTCGTCACCGATCAGGCGGACGGGACGCGACGCGTCTACCGCATCGATCGGCGGGGCGTCGACGCCATCCACGCCTATCTGGACCAGATGTGGGGCCGGGCACTGCGGAGTTTCCAGGAGACGGCGGAGCGGTTGGCCGCACAGGAGCAGAACGGCCCGCCGGAAGGCGATCGCCGAGAAGAGGAGCGACCATGAGCGACGACATCATCGAACCGGTACGGCACACGGTGACGGTGCCGCTGCCTGTCGAGCGCGCGTTCAGCGTGTTCACCGACGGCTTCGACAAATGGTGGCCACGCAGTCACAGGATCGGCGCGACAGAGATCGCGGAGGCGGTCCTCGAGCCGCGGGCGGGCGGCCGCTGGTACGAGCGGAGCGCGGACGGCAGCGAGTGCGACTGGGGGCGTGTCCTGGTCTTCGAGCCGCCGCACCGGCTGGTCGTGACGTGGCATATCAACGGACAGTGGCAGTACGACCCCGACCCCGGCCACGCCAGCGAGGTGGAGGTGCGGTTCACCGAGGACGCCGGACACACCCGGGTCGACCTTGAGCATCGGCACATCGAACGGCACGGCGGCAGCGCCGTGCAGCTGTCGGAGGCGGTCGCGTCCCAGAACGGATGGTCCGTCATCCTGGGGGGCTACGCGAAGATCGCGGCCGACACGCCGTCCCGGTCGTGACGCGTCTCCTCATGCCGCCGAACGCCTCCGGACACGGCCGTTCCGCCCCGGCGGCCGGGTTCCGGTTCTCCTGGGGGTGGCGGCGACCGTGACCGCCAACGGCACCTCGGCCCCCGCCAGCCGGAGCGCCCGTGCCGCCTCCGCCAGCGTCGATCCGGTGGTGACGATGTCGTCGACCAGGACGACCACGGCTCCCCGGCGCTGAAGCGCCGCGAGAAGCCCCGTACGGCCCGGCACCACCTCGAACGCCTCCGACAGGTTCGCGGCGCGCCGCGCCGAGCTGAGCCCCGCCTGATCGGCCACCCGTCTCGACTGCCGGAGCATCGGCACCGACACGACCGGCGGGCCCAGCGGGCGCAGCTCCGCCGCGGCGGCCTCGGTGACGGCCCGGACGGGATCGTGCCCCCGCTTCCGCGACGCGGCACGGGCACTCGGCACCGGGACCAGCGCCAGCGGTCGCCGGTCGACCGGCTCCGTGCGGGCCTCCAGCGCCGCGGTCACCACCCGGGCGAGACCGGCGGCCAGAACCGGGGTGACGACCGTACGGCCGCGTTCCTTGAGTGCGAGAAGCATGCGGCGGGCCGCGCCGTCGTAGGTGGTCGCCGACCAGCATTCCGGCAGACCGGCGGGCGGCGGGTCCGGCGGGCGGGCGGCCGGATTCCGCAGCAGCTCCGCCGTACAGGCGTGGCACGCCGCTGATCCCGGTTTGCCACAGCCGGCGCAGCAGGGCGGGAGGACGAGATCGAGAAGGGCCGCGAGCACGCCCCCACCATGCCAGGAGCCACCGACAGGACCACGCTCCCCGAACCTCCCGGCGTCAGCCGAGGGGGTAGACGGGGTTGGTCGCGCCGTCCTTGGCGAGCATGGTCCACTCCCGTTTGTCACCGCTATAGGTGCGCACCTCGCCGTGGCCCGGGCCCGGCTCGCCCTTGTCCGTGTCCGTTCCGGCGAGCACGTGATCGGGGGCACCGGCGATGGAGTCGAGCTCGGTCTGGGCGTCGAGCTTGATCGCCCGAGCCGCGACCGGAATGCCCTCCATGACCGACCAGGTGGCGAGTTCCTGGCCGCCCTTGCCCTTGGAGAGCACGAGCAGGTCGGCGGCGTCCTGCCAGGCGATCGCCTTGATCTCCTGACGGTCCTGGGCCTCGACCAGCGTGCGTACGTTGCCGATCCTGATCTGCCGGCCGACCCGGAAGACCGTGCCGATCTTCACGGTGGTGCCGAGGCCCTCGTCCATGATCACCGCCACCCTGGCGCCGTCACGCGACACCCGGAGCGCGCTCAGGCGGCCATTCGCCAACTCGGGCGGGATGCTCACCCGGCGGGCCTCCCCCTGGGTCGCCTGCCACACCCGGGTCTTGCCCGGTTCGCTGATCTCGGCGGCCCACACCGATCCGTAGCGGTCCCACGAGGGACCGGTGAGGTCCTTGCCCGCGATCCACCGCTGCCACTTGCCACCCGGGGTCGTACCCGTCACGTAGACCCCGTCGTCGTTGACCAGCGCGGCGATCCTGGGCTGATAGTCCCCGGAGACGGCAGGGGCCCGGAACTCGACGTCCCGCTCGCCCGCCGCTCCCGGGAGCGGGTCGCCGCCGCCCTTGTCCTTCACCCGGTGCAGCCTGCCGTCCTGCATGAAGTACGCCTGGGCCTGGGGCGTCACCACATCGGGGTCGAACTGGGCATAGTCCGACAGCTTGAAGCGGAGGCCCATCCCGCGGAAGAGCTCACCGTTGACGCGGATCTCGACGGTGAAGCCGGTCACCAGGTCCCTCAGGCTCCACACGAGCTGGGCCTTCATCATGTCGATCTGGTCGTCGGAGACCGACTCCACGGCCGAGGTGAAGTCGACGACGAGCGTGTCGCCGCCCTCGACCGTGATGCGGTTGAGTTCCGTGCCGCTGGGGAAGGCGCTGACGACCGCGCCCTGGATCGACTGGGTGGGGCCGGCGAGCAACCGGCGTACCCGGGTCTCGGGCAGCCCCCTGCCGGGAATGATCGGCACCCAGACCCGGTCGACGACGAGGCCGTTGACCGGGGTCGCCGGGGCGAAGCACAGGTCAACGGGGCGGTAGGCCCGCTGAAGGTCGGCCGAGGACAGGAGTCGTCCCTCGGGAAGCTGAGCGATCCGCCACTGGCCGTCGTCCTCCTTGACCAGCCGGAACGTCTCGTCCACCGCGCCGGTCGCCGGCGTGTAGCCGCCTCCCGGTCCAATGGTGGCGACGGCCGTCCCCTTGAGCGTGACCGTGGCTTCCTTGGCGTCTTTGAGTGAACGGATCGGGCTCGAGATCTTGCCCTCTTCGTAGATCCTCGTCTGCTTCGCGGGGTTCCACTTCCGGGAGGCGTCGTCGGTCAGGTACCGCTTGGCCATGGTCAGGCGGGAGTCGTCGAAGCTTGCCGTGGCCGCCTGGAACCCCTTGACGATGTCCTCCGGCGAGGCGTCCTTCCTCGGCGGCTCTGCGATCATGCGGACGTACTGCTGGCTGAGCGTGTCCCTGGCCCTGTCCTCGGCCACGACCCGCGGGCTGCCGCTCGTCGGCACGGTGGTGCAGCCGGCGCCCGAGGCGAGCAGGGCGAACGCGACGGCCGTCACCGCGGCGCGCCGGCACTCGCGTCCGGCGGGCTCCCTGGCGAGGTGGGCGCCTCCCGTCCCGGTTGATCTTCTAGGCGACATCGAAACCGCCCGCGTCCGCGGTCTCCCGTACGCCGACGCCGACCTCGGAGATCGCCCCGACCGCCGGGGACAGGACCGGGGTGCCGTGTCCCCGCCACGAGCGACGCATCTCCACCTCGGGCGGCACCAGCGGCAGCGGCGATCCCCTGAGCGGAGCCCCGGCCACCCTGGGCAGCGACAGGCGGAACTGGCTGCCCTCCCCCGGCGATCCCCAGGCCTGCAGCCAGCCGCCGTGCAGCACGGCGTCCTCCCGGGAGATGGCCAGTCCCAGCCCGGTGCCGCCGATGGTCCTGGCCCGTGACGGATCGGCCCGCCAGAACCGGTCGAAGACCATCGTCTCCTCACCCGGCTTGAGCCCCACTCCGTGGTCCCGTACGGCGACGGCCACCGCGTCGCGGTCGGCGCCGAGGGTGACCACGATCTCCCTGCCCTCGCCGTGCTCGATGGCGTTGAAGAGCAGGTTGCGCAGGATGCGTTCGACCCTGCGGCTGTCGACCTCGGCCACGCAGGGTTCACTGGGCAGACGCAGCTCGAACCGGGTGGCCTGCCGTTCGGCCAGCGCCTCCGAGTCACCGACCGCGCGCAGGACGACGTCGCGCATGTCGGCGGGCTCGAGATCGAGCGTGGCCGCGCCCGCGTCGTGGCGGCTGATCTCCAGCAGGTCGGCGAGCATCGACTCGAACCGCTCGAGCTGGTTCTGCATGAGCTCGGCCGACCGCGCCGCGGCCGGGTCGAAGTCCTCCCGGCTCTCGTACAGCAGGTCGGCGGCCATGCGGACGGTCGTCAGCGGGGTGCGCAGCTCGTGCGAGACGTCGGAGACGAACTGCCGCTGGACCTGGGACAGCTCCTCGAGCTGGTGGATCTTCAGGGCGAGGTTGGAGGCCATCTCGTTGAAGGAGGCGGCCAGCCGGGCCAGGTCGTCCTCTCCGCGCACCTTGAGCCGCTCCTCCAGCCGCCCTGCGGCGAGCCGCTCCGCCGCCTGCCGCGCGAGCCGTACGGGGGTGACGACCTGGCGGGTGACCAGGGAGGCGATCCCGGCGAGCAGCAGCACCAGCACCACGCCCGCGAGGATCAGCATGCGCTGCACGGCGAGCAGCGTGGTGTCCACCTCGCCCAGCGGGAACAGGTGGTAGATCTCGTAGGTCCCGTTGATCCTGGCGCCGATGACGATGCCGCTCACCGGCTGCTTGTCGCCCACATAGCGGAGCTTGGCGGGCTGCTCGACGAGCGCGTCGCTGCGCAGCACCTTCGCACGCAGCGCTTCCGGCACGCTCGCCGGGTCGATGCCACCGGTGGCCCGGCGCTGGCCCACCTTGCTCTCGTTGAAGGTGACGATGTCGTAGCGCCCGCCGGAGCGGTCGACCAGTGCCTGGGCCGCCTTCCCGACCGGGTCGCCGGCCTCACCCTCCGTGCCGTCCGGCAGGGCGTCGGTCATGTCGGGCGGCGGCGGGACGAGATAGCCGCTGGCCGTCGCGATGTTGGCCTGCGTCTCCTCCCTGGCCGATTGCAGGGCCCCCTGGAGCACCGACGCCGTGATCGACTGCATGAGGAACACGCCCAGCACCACCACGACGGCCATCGACAGCACGAGCGTGCTCGTGACCACACGGAACTGCAGTGAGCCCCGCCAGCTCCGCCGCAGCCTGCCCGCCGCGCGGCGGGCGCGCCTGCGCGCCCCTCGGGCGATCTGGCCCGGGGTCCTGCGGCGGGACCTGGCGGCGGAGGCGGGCATGCCGGAGGTGAGGCGTTACGCCGGGCCGGCCTTGTAGCCCACGCCCCGGACCGTCACCACGATCTCGGGGTGCTCGGGGTCCTTCTCGATCTTCGCGCGGAGCCGCTGGACGTGCACGTTGACGAGCCGGGTGTCGGCGGCGTGGCGATATCCCCAGACCTGCTCGAGCAGCACCTCTCGGGTGAACACCTGGCGCGGCTTGCGCGCCAGCGCCACCAGCAGGTCGAACTCCAGCGGCGTGAGGTTGATCGTCTCCTCGCCCCGCTTCACCGAGTGGCCGGCCACGTCGATGGTGATGTCACCGATCTGCAGGATCTCGGGGGTCGGCTCGTCGGTACGGCGCAGCCGCGCCCGGACGCGCGCCACGAGCTCCTTGGGCTTGAAGGGCTTGATGATGTAGTCGTCGGCGCCCGACTCCAGGCCGAGCACCACGTCTATCGTGTCGCTCTTGGCCGTCAGCATGACGATCGGGACACCGGACTCGGCGCGGATGCGGCGGCACACGTCTATGCCGTCGGCCCCGGGCAGCATCAGGTCCAGAAGGACGAGGTCGGGCCGGGTGTCGCGAAACGCGTCCAGCGCCTTGTCACCATCGGAGACGAACGACGGCTCGAAACCCTCCCCGCGCAATACGATGCCGAGCATCTCGGCGAGAGCGGCGTCGTCGTCGACGACCAGCACGCGTCCTTTCATGGCCCCTCATTCGTTCTACGCTTTGGGAGATTTGAGTGATTATCACAGGTTTCACTGGAAGGTTACCCGTGGGCGCCGCTTGGGGGTAACACCACCATCACAGAGGACGAAGTTTAGGCCCAGGACCGAGGAAGCGCGATTACCTGACCGGATGCGGTCAGGATCTTGAATCCCGCTTGACACTCACCCCGGTGTTCCGGCGGCCGTCCGGGCTCGGGAGCGACGCCCGCGCGGGTCTCGTCCGGGTCTCCCACCGGTCTCGTACGGCTGATCCGATCGCGCGGGACCGGCCACGTCGGCGGCCGCTCCGATCGGCGCCACGCCATCATGCGGCGGGCCGTGCGACATGCCAGGATTGGGACATGACAGACGCCCCCGATCCTACGCCTGACGTACCCCCCGGCTGGTCGGCCGAGCAACCCCCGCCGTACCACGGCGGGGCCGGCGCGTCCTGGGTCTCGCCGGGCGGCCAGGAACGGCCCGGCGCCTCCCCCGACCCCGGAAGCCCCGGTAGTCCCGATGGCCCCGGTGGTCCCGGCGGTCCCGGCCCCCAGGGGCCGCCGCACGGCGCGCCGCCGTACGGCCCGCCCCATGGACACGGACCCGGTCCGTACGGCCCCGGCGGACAGCAGTACGGCGGGCACCAGTACGGGCCGTACGGCTTCCACCCGCCGCCCCAGGCTCCCCGGCCCGGCATCATCCCGCTGCGCCCGCTGGCCCTCGGCGACATCCTCGACGGTTCGATCAAGCTGATCCGGGCCAACCCGAAGGCGACGCTCGGCCTCTCGGCCATCGTGGCCGCGATCACCACGCTCCCGGTCACGGTGGGGCAGGCGATCCTGCTGCAGGACTACGGCACCGCGTTGAGCGGCGAGTCGGAGACGGTGGAAACCCTGCCCTTCGGAGAGGTCGCCCAGCTCATCGGCACGCTGATCTCCCTCGTGATCACGTTCTTCGCCACCACGGTCCTCACCGGCATCCTCACCCGGGTGCTCGGCCGCGCGGTCTTCGGCGGACGCATCACCGCCGGCGAGGCGTGGCGGTTGGCCAGGGCGCGGGTGCCCGCGCTGCTCGGGCTGGTCCTGCTCCAGGGGCTCATCCTGCTCGCCCCGGCGCTGGTCGCGATCATGGCGTTCGTGTCGCTCGCGATGGCGGGCTCACTCGACGATCTGGGCGGCTCCGATGTGGGGGCGCTGCTCCTCCTCTTCCTGCTGTTCGTCCTGCTCTACGTCCCCTACGTGCTGTTCTTCCAGACGAAGCTCGCCCTGGCCGCCCCATCGGTCGTGCTGGAAGGGCTCGGCGCGACCGACGCCATGCGCCGTTCGTGGCGGCTGGTCAAGGGGGATTCGTGGCGGGTGCTCGGCATCGTGCTGCTGACCGGGCTGATCGTCGGGGTGGTCAGCGGGGTGCTTTCCTTCCCCTTCAGCCTCGCCGGGACCCTGCTGGGGTTCTTCGGCGGAGGCTCGGCGGCATCGGCGATCATCGGGGCCCTGCTGGTGTCCGTCGGCGGCATCCTGACCTCGATGATCACCTATCCGTTCCAGGCGGGGGTCAACGGTCTGCTGTACGCCGACCGGCGGATGCGGGCCGAGGCGTTCGACCTCGTGCTGCGGACCGCCGCCGCCCGTAACCAGGAGCAGGGGTGGGTGCACGCCGGCGTCGACGACCTGTGGCATCCGTCCTACGCCGCGGCGTCGGCCCCCGCCGACCCGGGCGCCGGGGCGCCGCCGTACCAGGACCCGTACCAGGGACCCCGGCCGTGACGCTGTCCTCACGGACAGCCCTGTCTCTGGTCGGGTCGCTGATCGGGCCCCCCGTCGACGTCGGGCGCGACCAGGCCCGGCAGGAGGCGGAGCGGGAGTTGCAGCGGCCGGACTACCGGCATGAGTCTCTGGTCGACTGGCTCTGGCGGAAGTTCACCGAGTTCCTGGGCGATCTGGCCGACTCCGGCACGGGCTCGGCGGGCGGCGTCATATCGCTCATCGTCATCGGCGTGATCCTCGCCGCCCTGGCGGCGCTGCTGCTGTGGGCCCTGCGCAGGATGTCGCGCGTCAGCGGCGCCGGCGCCGGCGGGGTCTTCGACCGGGCTGAGCTGTCCGCCGCCGAGCACAGGACCGCGGCGCAGCGGCACGCCGCCGAAGGGAACTGGCGCGCCGCCATCCAGGAGCGGCTCCGCGCGATCGCCCGCGACCTGGAGGAGCGCGCCATCGTCAGCCCGCTGCCCGGCCGCACCGCCACCGAGCTGGCCGAGACCGCCGGCGCCGCGCTGCCCTCCCACGCCGTCGCGCTGCGGCGGGCGGCGCGTGTCTTCGACGACGTCACGTACGGCGAGGTTCCCGGCACCCAGAAGGCGTATCTCCAGCTCACCACTCTCGACGACAGCCTCAGGAAGGCCCGGGTCTCGCTGGAGGCGGCCACGTGAGCACCCGGACGAGCGACAGCCGCCCCGCGACCGGCGGGCCGACGCCGCCAGAAGCGGAGGAGACGGCCTCTCCCCCGGAGACGGGAACCGCCGTGGTGAAGACCGGGCGGTGGCGCCGGCTGCGCGGGATCATGCTGGTGGGGATCATCGTGGTGGCTGCGGCGGTGGTGCCGCTGCTGCTGTCGCCGTCCGGTGACACGGGCGGCAGGTACGCCGACCCCGCCGACACGTCCCTGGTGGGCACGCGGGCCCTCGCCGAGGTGCTCGCGGATCATGGCGTCGCGGTCGAACGCGTCGACGACGTCTCGGCCGCGGTCGCCGCGGCCGACTCCGACAGCCTGCTCGTCGTCACCGAAGCGAGCGAGGTGAGCGAGGCGGACGCGAGACGGCTCGCCGCCTCCCCGGCCGACCGACTCATCGTGGGGCGGGCGCCGCACCTGGGCATCCTCGCGGCCGGGGTCACGCCCAGGAACCGCGCCACCCGCGCCAGATCGCGTGAGCCGGAATGCGGGCTACGGGCGGCCGTCCTGGCCGGGAGCGCCCATCTTGGCGGCCTGTCGTTCACCGGACCGGCCGGATCCACCGGCTGCTATCCCGCCGAGGGGCGGCCGACCCTGGTCCGGTACGTCCTCGACGGGCGTACGGTCACCGTGGCCGGCGACGGCGGCTTCATGACCAACCTCCGGCTCGCCGAGGACGGCAACGCCGCGCTCGCGCTGAACCTGGCCGGGGCGAAGCGACGGCTGGTCTGGCTCGTCGCCCCGGATCTCGATGACCGCTCCGACGCCGGGGAGACCGGCGGATCCGATGCCACGGAGGCGCGTTCACTCGGCGACCTCGTCCCGGACGGCATCGGCTGGGCGGTCCTCCAGCTCGTCATCGCGGTGGCGGTGGCCGCCGTCTGGCGCGGACGCAGGCTCGGCCCGGTCGTGGTCGAGCGCCTTCCCGTGATCGTCCGGGCGTCCGAGACCGTGGAGGGACGCGGCCGGCTCTACCGGGCCAGGCGGGCGCGTGACCGGGCGACGCTCGCGCTGCGTGCCGCCGCCGCCGACCGGATCGTCCCGCGGCTCGGGCTGCCCCCCGCCGCGGCGCCCGACGAGGTCGCCGCTGCGGTGGCCGTACGGACCGGGGAGGATCTGAACCACGTGCGGACCACGTTGTACGGCCCGGCGCCGACCGACGACGCCGGCCTGGTGGCGCTCGCCGAACACCTCGACAGACTCGAAAGGCAGGTTCGAGACTCTTGACCGCAGCCGTGTCACCCGGATCCCCCGGCGCAGCGCCCTTCGGTTCCGCTGGAGCAGCGCCTTTCGGACCCGCTGGATCTGAGGGAGTCGCCGGGCCCCCCGCGCCGGGAGCGGACCCGCCGGGGGCCGAGGCGGCCCGCGCCGCGCTCGCCGCGCTGCGCGCCGAGGTCGCCAAGGCCGTGGTGGGCCAGGACGCCGTCGTCACCGGCCTGGTCATCGCGCTGCTGTGCCGGGGGCATGTGCTGCTCGAAGGCGTCCCCGGAGTGGCCAAGACCCTGCTCGTCCGCACGCTGGCGTCCGCGCTCGCGCTGGATTTCAAGCGGATCCAGTTCACCCCCGACCTGATGCCCGGTGACGTCACCGGCTCGCTCGTCTACGACGCCAAGACGGCGGAGTTCGAATTCCGCAAGGGGCCGGTCTTCACGAACCTGCTACTGGCCGACGAGATCAACCGGACTCCGCCGAAGACCCAGGCCGCCCTCCTCGAAGCGATGGAGGAGCGCCAGATCAGCGTGGACGGCGCCGCCCGCGCGCTGCCCGATCCGTTCATCGTGGCCGCGACGCAGAATCCCATCGAGTACGAGGGCACCTACCAGCTTCCCGAAGCTCAGCTCGACCGGTTCCTGCTCAAGCTCACCGTGCCGCTGCCGCCCAGGGAGCAGGAGATCGCGGTGCTGGAACGGCATGCGCTGGGTTTCGACCCCCGCGACCTCTCCGAGATCAAGCCGGTGGCCACGGCGGCCGACCTCGCGGCCGGCCGCGACGCCGTCAAGCAGGTGCACGTGGCGCCGAAGGTGCTCGGATATGTGGTCGACCTCGCCCGGGCCACCCGCCAGTCTCCGTCGCTGCGCATCGGGGTGTCCCCGCGAGGGGCGACCGCGCTGCTCGCCGCGGCCCGCGCGTGGGGCTGGCTGTCGGGGCGCACCTATGTCACCCCCGACGACGTCAAGGCCCTGGCCCGGCCCGCGCTGCGCCACCGCGTGCAGCTCAGGCCGGAGGCCGAGATCGAGGGCGCCACGCCCGACGGCATCCTGGACGGCATCCTCGCCACCGTCCCCGTCCCCCGCTGACCTCCAGAGAAGAAAAAAGAAACCCCGTGATCTTGCAGTTGCTCGCAAAGAATGCCGTGACCTGCCCATTCTCTTGCCGTGATCTTGCAGATAATCGCATGCACCGGCGCTGACCTGCGGATATGGAGTTCGTGATCATGCAGCAGGCGGCGACAGCCGTACCGACCGGAGCGGCCGCGTCGTGGCGCTGACCGGACGCACCGCCCTGCTCGCCGCGCTGGGCGCGGTCGCCGTGCTCTTCGCGCCGCGGCCCGGATTCGCCGTGGCCGGGATCGCGCTGCTGCTCGCCGCGCTCGTGGTGGTCGACCTGCTGCTCGCGGGCAGCGTGCGCGCGCTGCGCTTCGTCCGGGACGGCGAACGGCTGGTACGGCTCGGCCGGTCGGCCGAGATCGGGCTGATCGTGGAGAACCCCGGCCCCCGCCGGGTCCGGGGCGTGCTGCGCGACGCGTGGCCGCCCTCGGCGGGGGCGACGCCGCGCCGGGTGCGGTTCGCGGTGCCGAGCGGCGAACGGCGGCGCCTCACCACGACGCTGACGCCGACCAGGAGGGGTGACCGCGAGGCCGTCGTCGTGACGGTCCGCTCACTCGGGCCGCTCGGCCTGGCCGGGCGGCAGGGCACGCACCGGGTGCCGTGGTCGATCCGGGTGCTGCCGCCGTTCCTCAGCCGCAAACACCTGCCCGGCAGGCTCGCCAGGCTGCGGGAGCTGGACGGCAACCACCCGGCGCTCGTACGCGGCCAGGGCACCGAGTTCGACTCGCTCAGGGAGTATGTGGTCGGCGACGATGTCCGGTCCATCGACTGGCGGGCCACCGCCCGGCGCTCCGACGTGGTCGTACGGACCTGGCGGCCCGAGCGCGACCGGCGGGTGCTGATCGTCCTCGACACGGGCCGCACGTCGGCGGGCCGGGTCGGGGCCGCGCCGATCCCGCTCGCCGGGGAACCGGCGGCGGGCGACGGGAGGTCGGGCGGGCCACGAGCGGGGCACGACGGGCCTCCTGCGGCGGCCGCGGGCCGTCCGGAAGCGGGCTGGCCCCGGCTGGACTGGTCGATGGACGCCGCGCTGCTCCTGGCCGCGCTCGCCTCCCGCGCCGGCGACCGGGTCGACTTCCTCGCCTATGACCGGAAGGTCCGCGCGTCGCTCTCCGGCGCCTCTCGAACCGAGCTGCTCTCCTCGCTCGTCAACGTCATGGCGCCGATCGAGGCCGAGCTCGTCGAGTCGGACGGGGCCGGGATGGTGTCCACCGTGCTGGCCAGGGCCGGTCGCCGCTGCCTCGTGGTGCTGCTCACCGACCTCAACCCGGCCTCGCTCGAGGAGGGCCTGCTGCCGGTGCTGCCCCAGCTCTCCTCCCGCCACCTCGTCCTGGTCGCCGCCGTCGCCGACCCGCGGGTGGCCGCCATGGCGTCCGGCCGGGGCACGGCCGAGCGCGTGTACGACGCGGCGGCGGCCGAACGGCTGCGCGGGGAGCGGCGCAGGATCACCGCGCTGCTGCGCGGCCACGGCGTCGAGGTCGTGGACGCGCTCCCCGAGGACATCGCGCCGGCGCTGGCCGACGCCTACCTCGCCCTCAAGGCCGCCGGCCGCCTCTGAAGAACGCTTCGCACGCCTCGACGAGGGGCCCGTACGGAGTTCTCCGTACGGGCCCCTCGTCGGAGCAGGCCGGGCTCAGGAGGCCGGGGGCCGCCACATCGGGAACATGGGCGGGCCGTCGGGCAGGATCAGCGGCTCGCCGAGATCCGCGTAGCCGTGGCGCAGGTAGAACTCCCTGCTGCGGGCGTTGCTGGCCTCCAGATAGGCCGCGGTCCCCGCCTCGTCGAGCCTGCCGTGGTGCTCGGCGAGCAGCCGGCCGCCCAGCCCCTGACTCTGCCGGTTCGGCAGCACCGCGAGGAACGCGAGATAGCAGTGCGGGTCATGCGGGTGCCGCTTGTCCATCTCCTCGCCGAGCAGGGCGAACCGCTGCGCGTGCGAACCGGCGAACGCCGTGAGGCGCGCCTCCAGGTCCGGTACGTCGGGAAGGGGCGGGGTCCGGTTGTCGAGCCACACGGCCGCAGCCGACATGTCCGCCGTCACGTAGACCTCGCCGTGTGCGAAGGCGTGCTCGGTGAACAGGGCGAAGTACGGCGGCAGCACCCGGCGCCGGTCCTCGTCGGGCCGGACGATCCAGGTCGAGACCTCGAGGTCGTGGAAGGACTCCGCGATGATCGCGCCGACCACCGCGGCGGCCTCCGGAGTGTGCTGGATCCGGATGATCTCGGTCAACTGCTCCTCCTGACGGCGGCCTGGGCGCCCAGGCCGATGTTGGCGTAGACCCCGGGACGGTTGCGCCGCAGGGCGAGGCCCCAGGCGACGCCGAGTCCGATGGCGGCGAAGTAGGCGGCGGGCAGGACCCAGCGGAGCAGGGAGTCGGGAGCCACGCCGAGGACCGTGTCGAAGTTGACCAGGGCGAGCCCGAGGACGACGATCAGCAGCACCGAGGCGATGGCCGGCGCGATCCTGGTCCGCCAGACGTTCTCCACGCCGGGGGTCTTGAGGAAGAAGGCCAGCACGGCGACGGACGTACCCGTCAGCAGCAGCAGAACGCCCAGGCCGCCGAACGAGCCGATCGTGAAGAACAGGTGGACCAGCGGGTCCAGATCGAAGGCCGCGTACACGACGATCACGGCCAGCCCGAAGACGCTCTGGGTCAGCGACCCGATGATCGGGGCGCCGGTCGGCGGGTTGGTACGGGCGAAGCCCGCGGGCAGGACGTTCTCCCGGCCGAGCGCGAAGATGTAGCGGGCGATCGTGTTGTGGAAGGCGATCATCGCGGCGACGATGCTGGTCACGAACAGGACGGACCCGATGGTCGCGATGGTCGGCCCCAGGTGCTGTCCGGCGAGGGCGAACAGGAGCTCGGGACCCTGCTCACGGGAGGCGTCGACGATCCTGTCCACGCCGACCGGCACGGTCAGCGCCCACGACGACAGCGCGTACAACGCGGAGATGACGACGAGCGCGACGTAGGTGGCGAGCGGCACCGTGCGCCTCGGGTCCTTGGTCTCCTCCGAGAAGACCACCGACGACTCGAAGCCGGAGAAGGACGCGACGCAGATCGCGATCACGGCGCCGACGCCGGGCACGAAGAGGTTCCCGGGGTTGAAGACCTCCAGGCTGTAGCCCGCCGAGGCGGCCGGGTGAAGGAGATCCGCGATGTCGAACACGACGACGACGGCGACCTCGGTCAGCAGCAGGACGGACAGGACCTTGCCGTTCACGTCCACCCGCATGAGCCCGAGCACGCCGGTCAGCGCCCAGAAGGCCAGCGCGATCACCCACCACGGCGGCGAGATGCCGAACCAGTCGACGAACAGCGGCTCGGCGGCCGAGCCGATCACACCGTAGAGGCCCACCTGGAGCGCGTTGTAGGCCAGCAGCGCGACCCAGGCGGTCGCCACGCCGACCGGCCGGCCGAGGCCCTTGGCGGTGTACGCGTAGAACGCGCCCGCGTTGACCACGTAGCGGGCCATCGTCACGTAGCCGACGGCGAACAGCCCGAGGATGGCGCCGAGCAGGACGAACGCCAGCGGCACACCGGTGACGCCGGTCGCGGCGTAGGCCGTGCTCACCACGCCGGCGATGACGGTCAGCGGTGCCGCCGCCGAGATGACGAAGAACACCACGGACGGCACGCCGAGGCGATCTTTGGCCAGCGCCGCCGAGACGGCGCTCGTCGTTCTGTGCTCTGTCAGGGACATGCGGAAACTCCGTGGAGGGGGGCGTCGGTTCGCGCCGGCACTTTCACCGGGGCCTTTTACATGGGCACTTTTACGGGCGCTTTTACGAGCGCTTTTACGGAAACTTTCGCCTGGGCCGCTTTCGCCTGGGCGCTTTCATCGGGGGCTGATGACGGCGTCGCCGATGGCCGCCTTGGTCTGGGCGATCAACTCCCGGTACGGCGCGGGCAGCCCGGCGATCGAGTCCGCCAGGTGTCTCGACTCCGGCTCCCACAGCACCGTCCTGGCGACCGTGGTCGCGACCACCAGCCCCAGCAGGAGCGCGTCGCGGACGTCGAGCCGCTGACCACGCTGAATGGCGAGGTTGAGCCGCCCGGTGGGCCACAGGGCCACGTTGGGATCGACGGGGACCTGCGGCCGGGACCGGCGCGGCAGCCGTCTGCCGGAGGGAGGTCGCAGCAGCCCGGCCGCTGTCAAGCGGGCGGCCACGTCGGCGTGAGCCGTACGAGCGAGGAAATGCAGCCAGGTCTGCAGCGAATGGGCCGGCTCGGCGACGATGTGGCCGAGCGCGGTCTGGGCGACCCCGTCGATCACCGGCGGCGCGCCGGGCTCGCGGGTCGTCCCGGGCGCATGGGCCACGCCCGGCGCGAAGGCCGTGCCCGGCGCGGGGGCCGCCGCCGGGCGCCGCATGGCCGTACCCGCCGCGGCGCCGGAAGGCACGGCCCCCGGAGACGTCCCGGCGGGGGCGGGATGGAGCGGGGTGAGCCGCGCCTGGCCCGCGGCGACCGCGATGGCGACGCGTCCGGCGAGCATCAGTTCGCCCACGACGGCCGCGGCAAGACCGAGTCCGGTCAGCCGAGGATGCAGCCGCATCTGGCCTGTTCTGTCGTCATGTATGACGAAGTAGAGGTCACTTGCCAGGAGGGGACCCGCAAGATCGGCTTCAGTCAC
>BCRI01000020.1 GCA_001552515.1 Sphaerimonospora mesophila NBRC 14179 = JCM 3151 | reverse complement strand
GTGATCCTCCCCGGCGTGATGCGAGAGCGCGAAGCACACCGACGCCGCCTGCATGTTCGACGGCTGCGCGATCGCCGCCGCGTTCGGCTCACCGGTGTCCGCCTGTGACTCGGCGCCGGTCACGAACTCGGTGCCGGTGATCGGCAGCAGGTCCCCGGCCTCGGTCGCGTCGAGGATGAACGTCGCCGCGACGGTGACGTCGCGCCGCGTCCGGACGTCACGGAAGCTCACCGCTCTCACGTGATCGCCGTCGACGTCGGCGGCGACGGGGACATGCCGGCGCAGCACGACGATCTGCCCGGACGCCTGCCACGGCGCGAGCAGGGCCTCGATCACCGCGAGTGCCACGCGCGGCTCGTGGCACAGCGGGCTGACGCGGCCCGCACCGGGATTCAGATGCACCTGCGCACGCGAGGCGGATCGCAGCGGATACCAGTTCCGGTAGTACTCACGGATTCCGTCTCGCAGACGCCGGTAGCTCGCCGTGCTTCCGAAGGCCTCGATCCAGGGGTGCTCGTCCGGCGGGACGAGCTGCGTGGTGAGCTGACCGCCCAGCCAATCCGACTCCTCGGTGAGCACGACGCGCGCACCGTTCCTGGCCGCGGCCAGCGCGGCCGCGACGCCGCCCAGCCCTCCCCCGGCCACCAGTACGTCTGCGCGGAACTCTGTCACTTATGATCCCTTTCGATTAGGGCCGCTGGTCTGTCCAGCGACGAAGGTGCACGGCAGCACGACCGCTTGCGGGTCGAGCTCCGCTTCCGATTCGAGCTGCTCGACCAGCAGCTCGACGGCACGTGTCCCCATCTCCCGCCGCGGAATGCGAAAGCAGGTGAGTTCCGGACCCGGTATCGCGTCCGGTGGGTCGTTGAGCGCCGCCACCGAGCACGCGCCGGGCACGTCGAGGCCCATGCCGCCGAGCAGGTCGAGCAGCCGGAGGGCGACCACCGACTCGTGGGCGACGAACGCGGTGGCCCCGGCGTCCAGCAGCCGGCGGACCTCCTCGGCCGAGGGTCCGGCCTCCTTGCTGACCGGCAGGACGAGCCCGTCGGTGTCGAGCCCGTGCCGGCCGCGGGCCGCCCAGAACCCGGCGTCACGATCGGCGGACGGTTCGCTCGGATCCGCCGCGGTCAGATAGGCGATGCGCTCGTGCCCGAGGCTCACCAGGTGGTCGACGACCTCCTCCGTCGCGGTCGCGTAGTCCGCCGTGACGTACGTGATGGGGCCGGGAACGTCACGACGGCCGATCAGCGTGAAGCCGAACCCCTCGTCCCGCAACCTGGCGATGTCGTCTCGGTTGGTCTCCTTGCCGAGCAGCACGCACCCGTCGGCCAGCCGCAGCCGGTTGACGCCGTCGCGGTAGATCGACCTGCCGCCGTCGGAGCCGGTGGCGCTGGTGAACATCAGCATGTCGTAGCCGAGCGCCTCGGCCGCGGCCTCGATGCCCACCAGGAACGGGTAGTAGAAGTCGCGGTGGTTCATCGGGAACATCGACTCGAACGTGTAGACGCCGATCAGGTGGTTCATTCCGCCGGCCAGGCTGCGCGCCACGGGATCGGCGACATATCCCAGCGATCGGGCCACCTCGAAGACACGCCGCCTGGTCTCCGGGGGGATGCGGATCGTGTCCGACTCCCTACCGTTGATCACGATGGAGACCGTGGTCTGCGAGACGCCGGCCAGCTTGGCGATGTCGGACTGGCGTGGCCTGCGTCGAGGTACGTCCTTCAACGGCGATCATTCCCTTCCTTGAGTTGCTCCAGCTCAAAGGAGATCTCGAACGGACGATCCCACGGAAAGCGCACGCTGCCCGGCACGATGCGGAAATCATCGGCGGGCGGGCCGAGCTCGGCGAGACGGTCCTCCAATGCCCGCGCGACCCGATCGATCCGGCCGGCCGTCCCCGCGGCGAGGATCTCGCGCCGTGCCGAGGACTGATATCCCCAGTCGTCGATCAGACGGTGGGTGATGGTCCTGGCGTGCTCGGCCAGTTGCCGGTCGCCGACGGCCAGCAGCCGGCCGCACCCCTGGGCCAGTGCGCTGCCGATCGTGTTTCCGGCCGTGTTCCATGCCGCGTAACCGGCGAGGCGCGGGAGCAAACCGGCGTCGCGCAGCGCCATGACCAGCGCGGGGTCGGCGCCGTTCGCGTCGGCGACGTCCGCCACCGCGACCGGATGCCCGGCGTCGGCCAGGTCGCGCAGACGCGCGGCGAGCCGCGCGGCGTCCTCGCCCGCTCGCTCCGGCAGGTCCGACGGGTCGCACCAGTCGCGCGGCGGCGTTCCCGGCGGGTGCACGGCGAGCACCAGACCGGCCCGGTCGAGGTCGTCGACCAGGTCCGCGCCGATGGAGGCGACCTGGCCCGCGATCGTGTCGCGGACGGGCACGTCCTCGTACGGCGCGACGCGCCCGAGAGCGGCCTGGTCGAGGCACATGACGGCCACCTTGGGGCGCAGTCCGGCGTGCTCCAGCGCGGCCCGCGTGGTCAGCACTGCGCCGGCCTCGTCGGCTCCGGGAAGGCAACGGACCCGGTCGCCCACGTCGAGCCGGTCGATCCAGTCCTCCAGCCACTCCCGTTCGCTCGTGGACACGCTCTCGACGGTGCTGTCCTCGACCAGGATCGACAGCGTGTCGAGGACCCCTTCCACGACCAGCTCGATGCAGGCCAGGTGCAGAGCGTGCAGGCGCATCCGCCGGGTGAAGAAGTCCGCGACGAACGGGGCGGGGATCGCCGCCCTGGCCCGCGCCGCCGCGTTCGACCGCCCGTGTTCCGCGCGGTAGAGCTCCTCCGACAGGGTGAAGAACCGCCGGCCGTACCGGTCCCAGTATTCGGGCTCGGCCCCGGCGCCGTCGAACCGCTTCGTCCGCATCAGCGTCACGAACGCGTGGACGGGGCGTTCCGGTCGCCCGGCCCGGATCCGGCGCAGCACGCCGAGCCTGGCCTGCGCCTCGGCCAGCGGCTCGGTGGTCCGCCGCGAGGCGACGAAGCCACCGTAGGCGAGCTGGTTGACGCTGACGACGACCGCGTCGCTGCCGATCGCCGAACTCTCCAGCCACCGGGCCGTGTCGTCCGTGTCCGCGGGCACGCCCCGGGGTGGGAGGAGTCCGGCCGGCGGGAGACACAGCCGTGTCCCGGCGGTACGGGCCAGCCCGGCGACGTGATCGGTGTTCACCGGCCGGTCGTCGAGGGGGAGCAATGTCACGACGGGTGTCTTCCGGCTCATCCCTTGACCCCTCCCGATCCCAGACCCTGCACGAAGTGCCGCTGGCCCACGATGAAGATCACGATGACGGGCACGATCGCGATGATCGTGCCGGCCATCAGCGGGCCGTACTGGATCACCCCGCTGCCCGCGAACGAGCTGAGCGCCAGCGGCAGCGTCTGCATCTGCGGCGACGACACGGCCACCAGCGGCCACAGGAAGTCCTCCCATGCGCCGGTGAAGGAGAGGATGGCGATGGTGGCGACGATCGGACGGGCCAGCGGAAGGTAGATCTGCCAGAAGATGCGCAGCTCACCGGCGCCGTCCAGGCGGCCGGCGTCGGCCAGCTCCGGCGACATGTCGAGGAAGTACTGCCGGGCAAGGTAGATGTTCAACGGCTGCACCAGCATGGGCAGGACGAGTCCGGCGTAGGAGTCGAGCAGCCCGCTGCCGCCCTGGCCGAACAGGTCGTTGCCGCCGGCCAGCGGGAAGCCCTTGACGATGAGGAACAGCGGGATCAGCTGCACGACGGCCGGCACCATGGCGCTGCCGAGCACCGCGGTGAACAGCAACCGCGATCCGCGGAAGTCGATCCGTGCCAGGGCATAGCCGGCCGCCGTGGCGGCGACGCAGTTCCCCGCGACCGTGAGCGCCGCCACGATCAGGCTGTTCGTCATCGCCACGGGGATGTTCGTGGAGTTCCAGACGTAGGAGAAGTTGTCCAGCGTCGGCTGCGCCGGCAGGAGCCTCGGCGGGTAGCCGAACACCTCGGTCTTCGGTTTGACGGCCAGCGACACCATCCAGATGAACGGCATCGCCACCAGGATCGTGATGGCCCCGGCGACGAGCGTCCGTTGCCGGCCGCTCCCGCCGATCCTCGGTCGCGCGCTCACCGCCCGCCTCCCTTCGTCATCGTACGGATACTGAGGTAGGCGAGACCGAAGATCAGGCAGAACAGCAGGAACGCCATGGCGCTCGCGTTGCCGAGACGGTAGTGCTCGAAGGCCTCGTTGTAGATCAGCATGTTGACGACGGTGGTCGAGGACAGGGGGCCTCCGGAGGTCAGGATGTAGATCTCGGAGAAGGACTGGGCGAGGTAGATGAGGTCGACCACGACGACGTACGTGGTGATCGGCACGAGCAGGGGCAGGATCACGTGCCGCAGCGTCCGCCAGCGCCCGCATCCGTCCACGGACGCGGCCTCCAGCAGCGAGTTCGGGATCCCCTGCAGCCCGGCCAGGAAAATGATCATGCTGCCGCCGAGGGCCTTCCACGCCCGCATCACGATCAGTGACGGCAGGGCCGTGTTCTCGTCGGTGAGGTAGTTCACCGGCGGCAGGCCGACCAGATCGAGCAGGTAGTTGAACAGTCCGTCATGGGAGTACAGCCACAGCCAGATCATGCTCACCGCGACGAGCGGCACCACACGCGGGAGGTAGAGCACCGCCCGGAACAGGGCGACGCCCGGGAAGCGGCCGTTGACCAGGAGCGCCAGGGCGAGCGCCGCCGGCACGGCCAGGACCAGCGTGCCGAAGGCGTACTGGACGGTGACCCAGATCGCCTGCCAGAACTGGCCGGAGGTGAGCACCGCGAGATAGCCGTCGAACCCGTGGAACCTGGGCCCGCCGCGCTCGACGGGGTTGTACGAGGTCAGGCTGAGGTAGAAGCCGTACCCGATCGGGACGATCGTCACCAGCGCCAGCGTGATCACGGCCGGCAGAACGAGAATCCAGCCCGCTCTGCGCTGGGTCGCGTAGAGCGAGCGCCGTCTGGCCCGGCGTACCGGTCCGGCGGGGTCGGGCCCGGCCGATGCTCCCGCCGGCCGGGTCTCAGTCACCATGATGTGGCTTCATCCGTTCGAGTCCGGCGATCAGTTCTGCTCGACCTGGGTCGCGGCCTTCGCCGCCGCGCGGTCGAGCGCCTCGCCTGCGGTCACCGTGCCACGCAGCGCTGCTTCGATCTCCGCGGCCAGCGACTCGCGCAGCTGCGTCCATGCCGCGACGTTGGGGTTCCCGCGGAACCGGGACGCGGCGTCCATGTAGGGCTTGATGTACGGCTTGGCGGACAGCTCCGGATCGGCGGCCAGGGAGGCCCGGGCCGGAATGCCGCCGACGACCTGGACGTACGCCTTGGCGTTCGCGGGCTCGAGCAGGAACGCGATGAACTCCCACGCCTTGTCCTTGCGCTTGGAGTCTGCGCTGATGAACAACCCGTTGCCGGCGCCGCCGAACGACGCGGTCTCGGCGTCCTTCAGCGGCGGCGCCACCCTGATCCGCGAGGCGACGTCGGGAGCCTGCTCGTGAATGCTCTTCAGCGTCGCCTCGTCGATCACCGCCATGGCCGCCCGCCCGGTGACCAGCGGGTGCTGCGCCCCCGCTCCGGTCGTCGCCTCGCCCAGACCGGTGGACACCGTCTGCGCGCCGTTGTAGAGATCGACGAGGAATCCGAGCGCCCGCTTGCCCGCCTCGGAGTTCCACGTGATCTCCGTGCCGCTCTCGCCGAGGAAGTCCCCGCCGGCCTGGAACAGGAAACTACCGAACGCCTGCGACATGCTCGTCGGGTTGTCGGCGGGGACGATCACTCCGGATCGGGTGATGGAGTCGCCCTTGCGCACGACGAGCCGCTCCGCCGCGGCGCGCAGCTCCTGCCACGTCCCGGGCGGGGAGTCGGGGTCGAGACCCGCCTCCTCGAACAGGTCGGCGCGGTAGGCGAGCAGGTGGCCGAAGCCTCGCAGCGGCATGATGACCTGCTTGCCGTCCACCTTGCCCTGGTCGAGGAACGTCAGGTCCGCCACGTCGTCGGCGGGCAACTTCGCGAGATGGTCGTCCAGCGCGATCACCCGGTCGTTGGCCGCGTACCCGGCCGCCGCGGCGTTGCCGTGGCCGAAGACGTCCGGCGCCGTACCGCCCGCGAAGGCGGTCGACAGCCGCGTGGACAGGTTGCCCCAGTCGACGAACTCGACCTGGACGTCGACATCGTGCTCGGCTTCGAACGCCGGGACCAGCTTCTCGTTCACCCAGGCGATCTCCTCCGGGAGATTGCCCGGGAACCAGACCCGGAGAGTGCCCGCGTCCTGGCCACCGCCACCGCCCGCACCGGCGCCGCCACCGCATCCGCTCAGGGCCAACGCCATGACGAGACCGGCTGCCAGGCGCGAAACACCGCGCACCTTCGTGATCATCTCTGCCTCCTTCACGGACCGCACTGTGCTCGATCATGCGTGCCCGATAATGCGCATCATCTTGGTGGTGATGCGCATTATCCGTCAAGGCTGGATATTGACAGGCCCGGCCTCGACTGGAAACACTGACGGCACCGCAGGCGTGATAATACGCAACACCAGAAGGAGGAGCCGTCTCATGGTTCCCGCTCGCCGAGCAGCCCGCTCGGACACCCCGCACGCCACCACGGCCCGCCGGCGCCGCACCGCCAGACCGTGGTGGGCGAGCATCGCGATGATCGCGTTGCTCGTGCCCGCCACCACGGCCAACGCGGCGCCCCTCACGAAGTCCCCGTCGCCGGACGGCGGCGCGCCGTCGGGCATCACCAACATGGCGGGGGCGCCCATGCCCCCGCACGCCATGCCGGAGAACAGGCCGCGTCTCATCGCACAGTTCCACGTCGAGATCGACAACGTCACCGGCGGTGCCATCGAGCACGTCACGCTGGACGGCCGGCGTACCGTGCTCGGGCACGTCCAGCGGCCGGCGACCTCGACCGTCAAGGCCAACGACGGGTTCTGGGCGTCGAAGTATTCACGCGCCGTCGACGGCACCGCGGGGCACCTGCTCGCCACGTCGGTCTACGTGCTGCGCTCCAAGGTGTGGCCGGAGGAGAGCTACGACCCGCTGCGCTACGAGAACTTCGACCCCGCCACCGGCGAACGCGACTGGACCACCAGCCTCCTCAACATCCGCCCCGACCGCTACATCGGCGCCGACCACGGCAAGTGGCTGGCCGACACCATCTACACGGACATCCCCGGAGGCTCGGGAATCTTCGGTGGAAAGAGCTCGCTGCCCACGGGCTCACCGCTGACCTACTTCGACGAGGCGAAACAGTCCTGGCTCCCCATCGCCGATCACTTCCGCGGCGACCCGGACGCGGCTCCTCCGCGGCGCCTGCGCTTCACCGCCCACCGGCCCGTGGTACGGAACTCCTCACCGACCTACATCGAGTTCGAGAACTGGGCCGCCGGTGACACGGTCGCGGGGCGTACGCACTCGCGGAACGGCGGGATCTACGTCGGCTACGCCCGGGGCCACAAGCGCCGGATCGCCGACGTCGTCCAGCGCGTCGAGGGCATCGGGCGCTTCGGCGGGACGGAGTTCGCCCACGTCGGCCAGATGGACACCAACCACCCCGGCGCGCTGACGTTCTCGACCTCGCCGTACGTCGGGTTCAGCTGGGACGAGAACGTACGCGGCGGTTTCCAGATAGTCCCCGCCAACCACGTCAAGTTCCTGAGCAACGACCTCGGACAGAACTCCTTCATCGACCGGCCCCAGTGGCTCATCGTCGGCCCGATCGGCTCCGATCCGAAACGGCTCAACGACGACCGGTACATCATCGACGGCAAGCCCTCGTTCTCGCCCGGCTGGGAGGCCGTCGCACCGGTGTTCGGCATGTACGCCAGGACCACGTTCGACCCGGACAACCTCGCCGAGTCCACCTACTTCGAGGTCTCCTACGACCACGGCGAGACCTGGCAGCAGAGCCCGCAGTTGGTGGGAGTGCACGACCCGAGCAACTGCCAGGCGCAGACCTGTCCGCAGAACTGGACCAACATCCGCGTTCACCTCATCTATCCCGACGGCCCCTGAGAGCGCTCGCCGGCCCGTCGACCGCACGCGGTCGACGGGCCGGCGTAGCCGCCAGATCCCCCCCACCCCCGAAATGAGGAGATGACGTGATCGCGAGGATGAACCGGAGATCCTCGACAATCGCGCTGTCGATCGCCGCCGTGCTGACAGCGGGCGCCCTGACGGTGGCCGCGCCACCGCCGGCCGCCGCCGCGGCGCAGGACATCGAATGCACCGGCCATCGAGCGATGGGGGCGACCGTCACGGCGTCCTCGACCTACAGCTCTAGTTACGGCGCGAAGAACGCCATCGACGGCACGTGCGCGGAGTCCTCGCGCTGGATGTCATCGGCGAGCGACGCCACGCCCACGTTGACGATCGACTTCCCGGCCCAGACCCGAATCGGCACGGTCGGGATATACAGCGGCTCTGGCTGGCCCAACCCCTATGCCGACACGGTTCTCGTCGACTTCACCGTCGAGGCCAGGACCGACGCCGGGTGGGTGACCGTCGGAACGGCGACTGACAACACCAAGCCCGTCGTCACGTTCACCACCGACATCGTGGCCGGCGCCGTACGGCTCGTGGTCACCAGGAAGTCGCGGCACAGCACGGACGCGGCCCGCGTGTACGAGGTGGTCGTCCGGGCACCCGGCGAAGGGCCGCCCACGCCGCGTCCCACGGCCGTCGACGACTCCTACACCACCCCGGAGGGGACCGAGCTGACGGTCGACGCACCCGGCGTGCTCGGCAACGACCGCTTCCCCGACGGCACCACGCCCACGGTGGCGGCCTGGACCGAGCCGGCCCACGGGACCGTGACGACGGCGCCGGACGGTTCGCTCCGCTACCGGCCGGAGCGTGAGTACGTCGGCGTCGACACGTTCACCTACGAGGTCGGCGACGGCGCCGAGCGATCGACCGCGACCGTCACGGTCACGGTGACCGCCGGGCCGGACGAGTCGGGTCCGGCCGAACTCACGATCTCCACGATCTCCGGCAGGGCCGACATGGTCACCGGAGACGACTCGCTGCTTCGGATCGAGCTCCCCCGCGCCGTCCCGCGTGAGAGCCTGCGCGTGACGCTGAACGACCGGACCGACATCACGTCGGCCTTCACGGCCGGGCCGGGCGCCGACGAGCTGACCGGTCTGGTGACCGGCCTGCGGATGGGCGAGAACACGGTCGAGGTCTCCGCGCCTGTCCCCGGCCGGCCGCGTGCCTCGATCACACTGGTCAACCACCCGGCGCAGGGCCCGGTGTTCTCCGGACCGCACCAGCAGCCGTTCGCCTGCGAGACGGCGGCGTTCCGCATCCCGGTGATCGGCGGGACCCTCGGCGAGCCGCTCGACGCGAACTGCACGATCGAGCCCCGGGTCGACTACTTCTACCAGTCGTCCACCGGCAACGCGTACAAGCGCTGGCCGGCCGGGGCCACCGCCTACCCCGCCGACCTGGCCAGGACGACCAACTCGCTCGGGGTCACCGTTCCGTTCATCGTCAGGATGGAGACCACCACCGCCAACCGTGCGGTGGTCCAGATGAGCATGCTGCACGACCCGCTGGCCGAGCCCGAGCCGTCTCCGACGGCGCGCCCCGCGGGTTGGAACGGCCGGGCCGTGTTCACCCTCGGCGGCGGCTGCGCGGGCGGGTGGTACCGCTCGGGCAGCGGCACCGGCACCGTCACCGACCCGTTCCTGCTCGGCCGCGGGTTCGCGCTGATGTCGTCGTCGCTGAACGTGTTCGGCAACAACTGCAACGACGTCACGGCGGCCGAGTCGGCGATGATGACGAAGGAGCTGTTCATCGAGAGACACGGGCCGGTCGAGCACACGATCGGCTACGGCTGCTCCGGCGGGTCGTATCAGGCCCACCAGATCGCCGACAACTACCCGGGCATCTTCGACGGCATCGTCGTCGGCTGCTCGTTCCCCGACGTCGGCATCAGCACGGTCAACTTCCTCACCGACGCACGTCTGCTCGACACCTACTTCAGGACCGGCGCGACGGTCCCGTGGACGGACGAGCAGAAGCGCCGGGCGTCGGGCTTCGCCACCGCCGCCATGGTGTCGGCGATGTCACGGGGCGCCTCCCGGATCGACCCGCGGCACGAGTGCGAGATGGTGCCCGAGCGGTTGCGGTACGACCCGGCCACCAACCCGACCGGCGTCCGCTGCGGTGTCTACGACCATGCGATCAACGTGTACGGCGCCGACCCGGCCACCGGCTTCGCCAGAAGGCCGCTCGGCAACGTCGGCATCCAGTACGGGCTCGGCGCCCTCAACGAGGGCCACATCACACCGGAACAGTTCCTCGACCTCAACCAGCGCGTCGGCGGCCTCGACGCCGACGCGAACGTCGTACCCCGGCGGACCGAGGCCGACCCCGAGGCCACCCGGATCGCCTACCGGACCGGACGGGTGACCAGCGGCGGTCGTGGGCTGGCCAAGACACCGATCATCGATTACCGCTCCTACTGGGACGACGTGTCCTGGGGCGACATCCATGTCCGCTATCACACCTTCTCCATGCGGGAACGGCTGAAGGAGGCCAACGGCACGGCGGCGAACCACGTCAGTCTGCTGGAGGACGCCCGATACGGCCTGTTCAGCACCGAGAGTCCGTTGGTGCGGCACGCGGTGACCCAGATGGACCACTGGCTGACCAACCTCGACGGCATGCACCCGGGCGGCAAGCAGATCAAGCGGATCGCCGCGGCACGGCCGGCCACCCTGGTCGAGGGCTGCAACACCCGCGACACCGAACCGCGGTTCATCGCCGAGTCGCTCGACCGCGACCCGGCCGGCGAGTGTGAACGGCTGTATCCGACCGCGTCCTTCCCCCGGGAAGTGGCGGGAGAGGACGTCACCGCCGACATCATCACGTGCCGATTGACCACGCCGCGACGCGACGCCTACGCGGTCGAGTGGACCGACGAGCAGTGGAACCGGTTGCGCACGATCTTCCCCCGGGGAGTGTGCGACTACTCCAGGCCGGGGGTGTTCCAGCAGCGGACGGGAGCCACCTGGCAGCGCTTCTGACGGCGCCGGCGACCGCATGGATCTGACCTGATCAAGGCGAGGGGGGACCATCCCGGCATGGTCCCCCCTCGCTCACCTCCGATACGCGGGGGATGGATGTCAGATCCGCCCGGTCACCGGAGACCAGTCGATGTCCTTCGACTCGACGGGCTCCAGCGGGTAGCTGTGGCTTATCACCCGGGGCAGGGCGGCCAACGCGGCGTCGCGGACGGACTCCTCGATCCGCAGCATCGCGCAGGCCGCGTCCACCAGCAGGGCGAACATGCCCTCCTCGTCCAGGGAATCCGAGTCGTACAGGACACGCACGGCGGTCCCGTCAGCCAGTGACATCAGCAGAACGATGAGGCGGTCGACCGGGAACACCGGGCGGAAGGCGCCGAGAGCGGCCCCCTCCTCGATAGTGGATCGGAAAGGCTCACCCCATCGCCGGTAGACCTCCCGGGCGTGACCTTTGAGCGTCGTGTCACGGTGCGCCACGGCCCAGAACTCCATCCAGAACGCCCAGCGCTTCTCGAACGGCGCCCAGCCCGCGACCTGAAAGCGCAGCAGCGCGAACAACCGGCGCACCGGATCGGACTCCCGCGCCTGGACCGATCGCCAGGTCGCGAGAGTGAGCTCCAACATCGCGCCCACCGTCTCGTCGATGAGAGCCTCACGGTGCCGGAAGTAATGCTGCACCATGCCGAGCGAGACGCCTGCCTCGTCCGCGATGTCCTTGAGCCGGGCCCCGTCGATGCCCTGCCTGCAGATGACTTCGCTCGCCGCGGAGATGATCTGAAATCTGCGTCGCGAAGCGAGCGCATCGCCCCCCTCACCTGACCTGCGACGACCGGTAGAGTCCGACGAGCGTCCTGGCATGCGTGTCCTGCCTCATGTGATCAAGGGCCAAGTGGGACGAGGGTATTGCATTACGTCTCCACTGTCCCATAATAAGACCTTATTGTTGAACCCACGGGACGGAGATCCCCTATGCATATGTCGTCTCGCGGAGTGCTGCTCGCGGCGGCCGGCGCGACTCTGATGCTGATCACGGCCGCCTGTGGCGGTTCTGACGGCTCGGGCGCCTCCTCCGAGAAGAAGCTGACCTTCACGTCCTACGGGAGCGGCTACCAGCAGGCCCAGGCGGAGAACTGGCTGACCCCCTGGGCGAAGCAGGAGGGTGTGACCGCCGTCCAGGACCAGCCGACCGACTACGCCAAGATCAAAACGATGGTCGACGCCAAGCGTGTCACCTGGGACGTCGTCGACACCGAGCCGTACTTCCCGGTCGGCGTCTGCGGCACCTACGCTGAGAAGCTCGACTTCACGAAGATCGACAAGTCGAAGTTCCCGCCCGGCACGGTCAGCGACTGCGCGGTCCCCGACGCGATGTACTCGCTGGTTCTCGTCTACGACAAGGACAAGTACGGCGCCAACCCGCCGACCTCCACGGCCGACTTCTTCGACACCACCAGGTTCCCCGGCAAGCGCCTGGCCCCCGGCTTCGCCTCCGGCGGCGCGATCGAGGCCGCGCTGCTCGGCGACGGCGTGGCCAAGGACCGGCTCTACCCCCTCGACTTCGACCGTGCGTTCCGCAAACTCGACTCGATCAAAAAGGACCTGACCTTCTGGGACACCTCGGCGCAGAGTCAGCAGGCGCTGGAGTCCAAGCAGGTCGACATGGCGCTCGTCTGGTCCGGCCGCGCTTACATGGCCGCCAAGAACGGCGCTCCCTACCAGGCGGCCTGGAACGACAACATGCTCGCCTACGCCGTTTTGATGGTTCCCAAGGGCGCGCCCAACAAGGACCTGGCGATGAGCTTCATCGCCTACGCGACCGGTGCCGACCCTCAGGCCAGGTTCGCCGAGGACCAGCCGTACGCACCGATCAACATCGACGCCAGGCCGCAACTCGACGCTCTTGCCCAGGAGTGGAACACCGCGCGGGACGACGTCCAGAAGGCGGGTTTCTTCCAGGACGCGGCCTGGTGGGGCGCGAACATGGACGAGGCCACCAAGCGCTGGACCGCCTGGACGACCGGCTGAGCGCACCATCATGACCGCCACCACATCGCCTGTCCGCGCCGCCGCCATCCCACCCGCACGGGAGCGAGCGCGCCGCCACCGCGGCCTGCTCCTGCTGGCCCCCGCGCTGGTGATGCTGTTCGTGTTCTTCGCCTACCCGGTGGCCGCCATCGTGTGGCGCGCGTTCAGCGAGCCCCAGCTCGGCGTCGAGAACCTGCGGGAGGTGTTCGCCGACCCGGTGACCCTGCGCGTGCTGACCCGCACCCTGATCACCGCGTTCGGCGTCGCGACCCTGACTCTGCTGCTCGCCTATCCGTACGCGCACCTGATGACGGTCGTCTCGCCCCGCTGGCGGGCGGTGCTGATGGCACTGGTACTGCTTCCGTTCTGGACGAGCCTCATGGCCCGGAACTTCGCGTGGATCGTCCTCCTGCAGGAGGGCGGGCCGTTGTCGAAGCTGACGGGCCTGCTCGGCCTGGGCGACAAGGCCCTGCTCGGTACCGCCGTCGGGGTCGCGGTCGGAATGGTGCAGGTGCTCCTGCCGTACATGGTCCTTCCGCTCTACAGCGCGATGAGCGGCATCGACCGCCGGCTGCTGTCGGCGGCGGTGAGTCTCGGGGCTCCCCCACGCACCGTGTTCGGCCGGATCTACCTGCCGCTGTCGATGCCGGGCGTCGTGGCCGGCTACACGCTGGTGTTCGTCCTGGCGCTCGGTTTCTACATCACCCCGCGCCTCCTGGGCTCCCCGCAGCAGTCCCTGATCGCTCAGGTCATCGGCACCAAGGTGGAGAAGCTGCTGGACTTCGGCGGCGCCGGCGCCCTGTCGCTGGTGCTGCTCGCGTTGACCGGGCTGCTGCTGCTCGCCGTGTCACGGGTGGCCCGCCCGGCGGCGGCGCTCGGACTGGGGGAAGAGGACTGATGGGCGAGAACGAACTCCGCGGCGGCATCGGCCTTCGGCTGCTGGCCGCCCTCGTCGGCGCCGTCCTCGTCGCGCCCACCCTGGTCGTGATCCCCCTGTCCTTCACCGGCAGGGCGAGCTTCGCCTTCCCGCCGGAGAGCTGGTCGCTGCGCTGGTACGAGAACTTCTTCACCGACCCCGGCTGGCGCGATGCTCTGCTCACCTCACTGCGCATCGCGCTACTGGTCGCGGTGGTCGCGTCCGCCCTCGGCACCTGTGCCGCACTCGCCCTGAACAACTCCGGACGGTTCCGCGGCAAAGGCCTGGTCAACGGGCTGCTGATGGCGCCGATGATCGTCCCGCAGATCGTCGCGGCGATCGGCGTGTACGCGGTGTTCCTCGTGTGGGGGCTCACCGGCACCACCGCCGGTTTCGTGCTCGCGCACACCGCGCTCGCCATCCCGTTCGTGATCGTCGCGGTGTCGGCGGTGCTGCGCGGCTACGATCGGCGGCTCGAACAGGCCGCCGCATCGCTCGGCGCCCGCCCGTTCACCACGTTCACGCGGGTGACGCTGCCGCTGATCCTCCCGGGGGTGCTGTCTGGCGCGGTCTTCGCGTTCGTCACCTCTTTGGACGAGGTGGTGGTCGCGCTCTACCTGCAGAGCCCCGAGCTGCACACCCTTCCGGTGAAGATGTTCTCGAGCGTGACCGTCGAGACCGACCCGACGATCGCGGCCGCTTCCACGCTCGTCCTGGTCGTCACAACCGCACTGATCCTGCTGCCGCAACTGGTGCGGCGCTCTTCCAAGGAGGCCCGATGACGAGGACGGCGAGGGACCCCGGCGGCGCGGCGGTCCGCCTGACCGCCCTCACCAAGCGGTACGGCAGCGCGCCCGCTGCCGTGGACGGGATCGACCTGGAGATCGCCGCCGGTGAGTTCATGACACTTCTGGGACCATCCGGGTCGGGCAAGACCACCACCCTCAGCATGATCGCCGGATTCACCCGCGCCACCTCCGGCTCGATCGAGGTCGACGGGTACGACGTGGCGGGGCTTCCCCCGTACAAGCGGGACCTGGGCGTGGTGTTCCAGCACTACGCGCTGTTCCCGCATATGACCGCCGCACAGAACATCGCGTTCCCGCTCAGGCAGCGCAAGGTCGGCAAGGCCGAGATCGCCGCACGCGTCGCCGAGGCCCTGGAACTCGTCCAGCTCGGCGCGATGGGCGATCGCCTGCCCCGGCAGTTGTCCGGCGGTCAGCAGCAGCGGGTGGCACTGGCCCGCGCGGTCGTGTTCAACCCACGGGTCCTGCTGATGGACGAGCCGCTCGGCGCACTGGACAAGAAGCTCCGCGAGCAGTTGCAGGGCGAGATCGCCCGCATGCACCGCGAGCTCGGGATCACCTTCGTCTTCGTCACCCACGACCAGGAGGAGGCCCTCGCCCTGTCCGACCGGATCGCGGTGTTCAACGAGGGCCGGATCGACCAGGTGGGCAGTGCGCGAGATCTCTACGAACGGCCCGCGACACTGTTCGTGGCCCGCTTCCTCGGCGAGTCGAACGTACTGACCGGCAAGGTGACCGATCCGGCGACCATTGAAGGGCCCGGATTCCGTGTCGCCCTGCCGCGCGGCGCGTCATCCGCCGGCTCCGGGACCGCGTCCGTGGTGATCCGTCCCGAGCGCCTCACCGTCCTGCCCCTGTCCACCCCTGTTCCGGCCGGCCACAACACGCTGGAGGGCACCGTGTCCGGCCTGACCTACCTCGGTGCGTACAGCACGGTCACGGTCGAGCTGGACTGCGGCCTCCGGTTCACGGTGCGCGAGCCGGCCGGGGCATCGGGCGAGGTCACTCCGGGCACCCCGGTACGCGTCGCCTGGCCCGTCGAGCAGGGAGTGCTCGTCTCGAGCTGATCCTTGCCGTCCACTGCCGAGACCGCTTCTCGCTGTCCGGCCGATTCCATGTGTCGGCCGCCCGGAACCCCGGGCGGACCCCCTTCCTTCGGAGGTGTTCTCTTGTCCACTGCCGCCCGGCCTGTGCCGCAGGTGATCCCACTCGCCGACGTCCCGGTCACCCCCGCTGCCGAGGCCGTCACCAAGGTCCGCATCGCCCGCGTCATCACCAAGGAGCGCTGCGGCTCCAACCTGCTGCTCGGCGCCTCCTGGATGGATCCGGGGGAGCAGACCAACACCTGGTCCTCCCGCGCCGTCGACGACATGGCCGAGGGCGACCACTGGTACGGCGCGGTCGACGAGACCTACTTCATCGTCACCGGCCACCTGCGTCTGACCTGGGACGAGGGGGTGCTGGAGCTCCGCCCGAACGACTGCGTCTACCTGGCCCCCGGTTGGACCTACCACCTGGAGAACGTCGGGACCGAGCCCGCGTTCTTCGTCTACTCGATGACGCCCACCCCGGAGTGACAGTGAGCGACCTGCATGTCTTCTGGGACGCGCGCGTCCTCGACCACGACACCGGTTCGGGATTCTGGGAGGCCGCGCCGTCGGACCTGCTCGCCGAGCAGGAGCTGCACCCCGAGAGCGCGCCACGCATCCGGAACATGAAGGCCGTGCTGGAGCGTGGTCCCGTCGCCCCCTTCCTGACCTGGCGACCGGGCCGCCTCGCCACAGAGGACGAGTTGCGCACAGTGCACGACGCGGATTACATCGCCGGGATCAAGGCGCTGTGCGCGGCGGGTGGCGGGCGCCTCACCTCGACCACGCCCGTGGCCGAAGGCTCGTGGGAGCCCGTGCTGGCGGCCGCCGGCACCTGTCTGGCCGCGACGGACGCGGTGCTCGCCGGCGACTGCGACATCGCGTACGCGCTGGTCCGGCCGCCCGGCCACCATGCCCAGCCGGACCGGGCCGACGGGTACTGCGTGTTCTCGCACGCGGCCCTGGCCGCGCAGCGCGCCCGTGACGCAGGCGTACGTCGCGTCGCGATCGTCGACTGGGACGTCCATCACGGCAACGGGACCCAGGAGTGCTTCTACTCCCGCGACGACGTGCTCACGTTCTCGATCCACATGGCCCATGGCGCGTGGGGGCCGTCCCATCCGCAGACCGGCGCACCCGAGGAGCTCGGCACCGGCAACGGCCTCGGCTTCAACGTGAACATCGAACTGCCCGTCGGCGCGGGCGATCGCGCGTACGCCGACGCGATCGAGCGAATCGTCGCCCCCGTGCTTCGGCGGTACCGCCCTGAGCTGATCATCGCGGCGTCGGGCCAGGACGCGGCGACGTTCGACGCCAACGGGCAGCACAACGTGACCATGGCGGGCTTCCATCGGATCGGCACGCTGCTCGGCGGGCTCGCCCGGGAGCTGACCGGCGGCAGGCTCGTCTGCACACAGGAAGGCGGCTACGCGCGCAGCTACGCCGCGTACTGCCTGCACTCGACGGTGGAGGGCCTGCTCGGGCGTGAGCAGAGCCTGCCCGATCCGATCGCCTACGTCCCCGACGACGCGGCCCGGGGCGACGCCGCGCTCGACGCCGTCGCCGTCGCGCTCGCCCCCTACTGGAACCTCTGATCTCTGAAAGGACTCCCCCATGGAGCTCCCCTTCCCCATCGCCACCTATCACGAGCGGATGGCCCGGGTGCGTGCCCGTATGTCCGAGCAGGGGCTGGACGGCCTGATGCTGTCCATGCCGGACGTGGTCCACTGGCTGACCGGCGTCAACTCGGTCGGCTATCTGTGGCCGCAGGCGCTCGTCCTGGACGGCTCCGAGAGGGAGCCCACCTACGTGACCAGGACCACCGAGGCGCCCGGCGTCGCCCACTGCTCCTGGCTGACCGCGCCCCGCGTCTACGACATCGCGGTCGAGGACGCCGTCGAAGTGATCGCGGACGTGATCCGGCGGCACGGTCTCGACCAGGCACGGGTCGGCGTCGAGTTGGACGCGTTCACCCTTCTGCCGGGGAACTGGGACCGGCTGCGCGCGGCGCTACCCGGCGTCACCTGGGTGGACGCCTCCAACCTCGTGCCGGAGGAACGCCTGGTGAAGTCGGCGGCCGAGATCTCCTACCAGCGGCAGGCCGCCGAGATGGCCGACTACGCGATGGAGCGCGTGTTCGAGGCGATCCGGCCTGGTATGGCCGAGACGGAGCTGGCCGGCATCGCGGCGCACGCCCTCGGCGAGGCGGGCAGCGAGTTCGCGGCGATCCCGCCGATGGTCGTGTCGGGCGAGCGAAGCGCGCTCGTGCACGCCCTGGCCTCGCGCCGCACGCTGTCGCGCGGTGACGTGGTATGCGTCGAGATCGCCGGCGTCGTCCACCGCTATCACGCGGTGCTCATGCGCACCGTGGTGATCGGCGAGCCGTCGGCACGCGTACGCGAGGTCGCGGAGTGCGCCGCGCGTGCCACCGAGGCCGCGATCGCCGCCGCCAAACCGGGTGCCCCGGCCGCCGCACCGGAGGAGGCGTGCAACGCGGTGCTGAACGAGCTCGACCTGCTGCCCAACCGCTGCCACCGGGTCGGATACAGCCTGGGCGTCGCGTTCCCGCCCGGTTGGCTGGAGCCGATGACGCTGGTCGCGGGAGACCCGCACGTGCTCGGCCCGAACATGTCGTTCACGATCGAACCCAACCTCAGCCTGCCTGACGAGGGTTTCGGCATCAAGATGGGCGACACGGCGGTGTGCACGCCGGGCGGCTCGGTCAGCCTGTCCCGGCTCGATCACTCCCTGCGCGTGGTGGGATGACCATGAAGGACTCGATCGCCCGCGCGGTCGCCGCGGCAGCGCCTCGGCCGCTGTGGCTCGATCTCGCCGACGCCACCGGCCGGACCCCCGAGGGGGCGCCCCCGGTGGCCGGCGACACGACCTGTGACCTAGCGATCGTCGGGGGAGGTTTCTCCGGGCTGTGGACGGCACTGCTGGCCAAGGAGCGCGACCCCGGCCGCGACGTCGTGCTGTTGGAGGCGAACGCCGTCGCCTGGGCGGCGAGCGGCCGCAACGGCGGCTTCGTCTCCTCCAGCCTGACCCACGGCCTGGCGAACGGAGCGGACCGTTGGCCGGGCGAGATCGCTACCCTGGAACGCCTCGGGCTGGCCAACCTGGACGAGCTGGAGCAGACGATCGCCCGCTACGGAATCGACTGCTCGTTCCAGCGCAGCGGCAAGATGTGGGTGGCCACTCGCCCGCATGAGACGTACGAACTGGAGCGCATGTGCGGCCTGGCGGCGGCGCACGGCCGGCGGATCACGCCCCTGTCCGCCGACCAGGCCCGAGCACGGGTGGACTCCCCCACCTACCTGTCGGGCGCGCTGGACGAAGAAGGCTACGCGCTCGTCGATCCGGTCGCGCTCGCCCATGGGCTGCGCGCCGCGTGCGAACGGCTCGGCGTGCGCGTCCACGAGGGCACACCGGTGACGGATCTGACCTCCACTCCGCGAGGCATCGTCTTGTCGACGCCGTACGGCCGGGTGGGGGCCCATCAGGTGGCGCTGGCCACGAACGTGTTCCCGTCCCTGTTGCGGCGACTGCGGCTGTTCATCGTGCCGGTGTACGACTACGTGCTGGCCACGCGGCCGCTGTCGCCGGAGGAGCTCGCCTCTCTCGGCTGGGCCGGCGGCGAGGGCGTCAGCGACTGCGGAAACCAGTTCCACTACTACCGGCGCACGCCGGACGACCGGATCCTGTGGGGCGGGTACGACGCGGTCTATCACTACGGCAACGGGCTGCGGCCGGAGCTGGACCAGCGACCGGAGACGTTCCTGAAGCTGGCCGAGCAGTTCTACGAGACGTTCCCGCAGTTGGAGGGAGTGGGCTTCAGCCACCGCTGGGGCGGCGCGATCGATACCTGCACGCGCTTTTGCGCGTTCTTCGGGACCGCGAAGGGGGGCCGGGTGGCCTACGCGCTGGGCTTCACCGGTCTCGGCGTGGCCTCGGCCCGATTCGGCGCGAACGTGATGCTCGACCTCCTGTCCGGCACGCCGACCGAACGGACGGAGCTGGAGATGGTGCGCTCCACGCCCATCCCCTTCCCCCCGGAGCCTGTGCGCTATCTGGGCGTCGAGCTGACCCGCCGCTCCATGGTCGCCGCCGATGACAGAGGTGGCAGGCGCAACCTCTGGCTGCGCACGCTGGATCGGCTCGGGGTCGGATTCGACTCCTGAATGAGCCGATCCAGGTCGCCGCGGTCGCGGTCAGGTGGGTCCAGGACCTCTGACCGCCGCGCCCGATCACCCGACGCACCGTGATCAGCGGTCGCCGTAAGTCGATGGCGAGGGCGAGACCGGCCATGGCACGGTGTGGGCGTGTCTGAGCAGATCTTGCCGCGGAGTGCGGACGAGGTGTCGGCCTTCCCCCGCCTGGCCGGCCACCCCGGGCATCTGCTCGTCACCGCCATGCGCCGCCGAGGCTTCCGTACGCCGATGAGCCGATACTCGGAGGCAGCCGGCCGTTCACCGCGTGCTGAGAGGAATGGACCTCGGGACCTGGAGCTCGGTGACGGCCGCCGCGCCGATCGATCTACAGGAACGGCTCGACGACCTCGGCGCCGCATTCGGAGAGCGCGTGACCGCCTACGAGGACCACGTCTCAGCGATAGGCGACATTCCCGCCTTCCTTGACGCCGTCCGCGGACTCATCGCCATCGATTGGGGGGCATCGACACTGTTTCTCGCCGGTGGTCGCCGATCAGGCCTTGCTCCGCGGCGTAGGCCTCCAGGCGGTCCGCCAGCTCGTACGGGCGGCTCAGCGCGGGGGTGTGCCCACCGTCGATCTCGTCGGGGGTGACGCCCAGGCGCTCTCGCGCGACACGGCGGAGGAAGCCGGCGGGGAACAGCCGGTCGTCGCGACAGAGCAAGACCCGCGTGGGGACGTCGGGCCAGGCCCGAAGCGGCGACGGCTCTCCCATCCGGACCTCGGACTGGTCACGCGACCGCTTCAGCGCCTCGGCGGCCAGCTCCGGCGGAACGTCCTGGTAGAACAGGGCGATGGGGTCGTCGTAGCCGTCCCGCGCCTCCTCCTCGTACCTCGTATGGGGCCAGTAGTCGGCGGGCGCCTCCCCCGGCGCGGGGATCATCGGCGCGACCAGGACGAGCAGTCGCACCGTCACCCGGTCGCAGACGAGCGGCGCCGTGAAGCCGCCGAACGATTGCCCGACGACGATCAGATCCGTCCGGTCGCCGATCGCGGCGGCCACGGTGTCGGCGTACTCGGGCAGGCCGGCCGAGTCGTCGTCGCATGGGAGATCGGGCGAGATGACCTCATGGCCTCGCGCCTGCAGTTCGGCCTCCACCAGATGCCAGTACCAGCCGACATCGCCGGCGCCGTGGATCAACACGAACGTGGCCATGTTGCCGCCTTCCGCTGCTCAGATCCCGATCCGGACCGCCACCCACCGTCCGGCTCGGGCGTGACGTTGCGTCCGGGGACGCGGTTCCGGGTTCGTGGATGAGGCTAGGCGACGGCACCGACATTCTCGGCGGCGTCACCGAGCCGGTCGGCGGTGGCCACGCACGGCCGAAACCGGCGGGGCGGCCGGAGCGAGCGACGCCGGGCGTGGGAGGGCGGCTCGTCCGCGAGCGGCAGAGCTGGGCCAGGGCGGCCGGTCACGCCTCGTCTTTGATCTCGCAGATGACGGCGCCCGCTCCGACCGTCGCCCCCACCTGCGCGGACAGGCCGAGCACGGTGCCCGCCTTGTGGGCGGTGAGCGGCTGCTCCATCTTCATCGCCTCCAGCACGACGATCACGTCACCGGGCGCGACCTCGTCGCCGTCGGACGCCACGACCTTGACGATGGTCCCCTGCATGGGACTGACCAGGGAGTCGCCGCTCGCCGCGGCCTTCTTCGCCGTGCCCGCGCCGGACCGCCGGGGCGCCGCCTTCCTCGGCTCGGCGCGGCCCGCCGCGCCCAGTCCCGCCGGCAGCACGACCTCCAGGCGCTTACCCGCCACCTCGACGGTGATCCGGTCGCGTTCCGCGGGCTCCGCGGACCCCACCTCACCGTCGTACGGGGCGATCGTGTTGCCGAACTCGGTCTCGATCCACCGGGTGTGCACGGTGAAGGGCTCCCCGGTGAACGCCGGATCCTCCACCACCACCCGGTGGAACGGCAGCGCGGTCGGCATGCCGTCGACCTGGAACTCGGCCAGGGCACGGCGGGCCCGTTCCAGCGCCTGGGCGCGGGTGGCGCCGGTGACGATGAGCTTGGCCACGAGGGAGTCGAAGGCGCCGGGCACGGTCTCGCCCTGCTCGTAGCCGGAGTCCACCCGGACGCCGGGGCCCGAGGGGGCGCGCCAGCGGGTGATGGTGCCGGGGGCGGGCAGGAAGCCGCGGCCGGGGTCTTCGGCGTTGACGCGGAACTCGATGGAGTGGCCGTGCGGCCGAGGGTCGTCGTAGCCGATCTCCTCTCCCGCGGCGATGCGGAACATCTCCCGTACGAGATCGACCCCGGTGACCTCCTCGGTCACCGGGTGCTCCACCTGGAGCCGGGTGTTCACCTCCAGGAACGACACGGTGCCGTCCTGGCCGACGAGGAACTCGCACGTTCCGGCGCCGACGTAACCGGCCTCGCGCAGGATCGCCTTGGAGCTGTCGCGCAGCAGCGCCTCCTGCTCGGCGGTGAGGAAGGGGGCGGGGGCCTCCTCGACCAGTTTCTGGTGGCGGCGCTGCAGGGAGCAGTCCCGGGTGGAGACCACGACGACGTTGCCGTGCGCGTCGGCCAGGCACTGGGTCTCCACGTGCCGGGGCCGGTCGAGGTAGCGCTCCACGAAACACTCGCCCCGGCCGAACGCCGTCACGGCCTCGCGTACGGCGGACTCGTACAGGTCGGGGATCTCCTCCAGGGTCCTGGCGACCTTCAGGCCGCGCCCGCCCCCGCCGTAGGCCGCCTTGATGGCGATCGGCAGTCCGTGGCGTTCCGCGAAGGCGACGACCTCCGCCGCGCCGGAGACGGGATCCGCCGTGCCCGCCACGAGGGGAGCGCCGACCTTCTGCGCGATGTGCCGGGCCTGGACCTTGTCGCCGAGCGCGACGATCGCCGCGGGCGGCGGCCCGATCCAGGTGAGCCCGGCGTCGATGACGGCCTGGGCGAAGTCGGCGTTCTCGGCCAGGAAGCCGTACCCGGGATGCACCGCGTCGGCGCCGGACCGCCCGGCCGCCTCGATGACCTTCCCGATCGACAGGTAGGTCTCCCCCGGCGTGGTGCCGCCGAGCGCGTACGCCTCGTCCGCCATGCGCGCGTGCAGCGCGTCGCGATCCTGGTCGGCGTAGACCGCCACGCCGGCGATGCCGGCGTCCCGGCAGGCCCGGATGACCCGGACGGCGATCTCGCCGCGGTTGGCGACCAGCACTTTTCGGATGGCCGTGCTCATATCAGTCCTCCAAGGCTCCATCTCGACTCCCGCCATCCCTGCGAGCCGGTCGCGAGGGGACGGCGCAGCGCGTGCCGGCGGGCCGCATCGCGCCAGCCGGAGGGCGCCGGCGGCGCGGTGGGGCCGGGCCGCCGCGCCGCGAGCAGCGCCACGGCCAGCGCGGCCAGTTCCTCGGGCAGCGGGACGCCTTTCACCACCTGGAACCCGGGTGTGCCACGGAACTCGGTCACAGCGGGATGTTCCCGTGCTTCTTGGGCGGCAGGACGGCCCGTTTGCCGCGCAGCATCCGCAGCGCGCGGACGACCTCGCGCCGGGTCTCGCGTGGCGCGATCACCGCGTCGACGTAACCGCGTTCGGCCGCCAGGTATGGCGTGGCGAGGGTGTCCTCGTACTCACGCACCAGCTCGGCCCGCAGTGTGTCGGGGTCGCCCGCCGCGGCGAGCGTTCTGCGGTGCAGGATGTTGACCGCGCCCTGGGCGCCCATCACGGCGATCTGCGCGGTCGGCCAGGCGAGGTTGACGTCCGCGCCGAGGTGCTTGGAGCCCATGACGTCATAGGCTCCGCCGTACGCCTTCCGGGTGATGACCGTGACCAGCGGGACCGTGGCCTCGGCGTAGGCGTACAGGAGCTTGGCCCCCCGGCGGATGATGCCGTTCCACTCCTGTTCCGTGCCGGGCAGGAATCCGGGCACGTCCACGAGCGTCAGCACCGGGATGCCGAACGCGTCGCAGGTGCGTACGAACCGGGCCGCCTTCTCCGAGGCGTCGATGTCCAGCGTGCCGGCCAGCCGCATGGGCTGGTTGGCCACCACGCCGACGGAGCGGCCCTCCACGCACCCGAAGCCGACGACGATGTTGGGCGCGAACAGCGCCTGCACCTCCAGGAACTCGCCGTCGTCCAGCAGGGCGGCGATGACCTCGTGCATGTCGTAGGGCTGGTTGGGCGAGTCGGGGACGAGCGTGTCGAGGGCGAGGTCGCCGGCGCCGATCTCCAGGTCCACCGGGAACTCGAACGGCGTCCGATCGTCGAGGTTGTTCTGCGGCAGGTACGACAGCAGCGCCCTGGCGTAGTCGAGCGCGTCGTCCTCGTCCTGCGCGAGGTAGTGCGCGTTGCCGCTGCGGCTGTTGTGCACGCGGGCGCCGCCCAGTTCCTCGAAGGTGACGTCCTCTCCGGTGACCGTCTTGATGACGTCGGGGCCGGTGACGAACATGTGCGACCCCTCGTCCACCATGATGGTGAAGTCGGTGAGGGCCGGCGAGTAGACGTGCCCGCCCGCGCAGGCGCCCATGATCAGGGAGATCTGCGGGATCACGCCCGAGGCGTGGACGTTGCGGCGGAAGATCTCGCCGTACAACCCCAGCGAGACGACGCCCTCCTGGATGCGCGCGCCGGCGCCCTCGTTGATGCCGACGATCGGCGCTCCGATCTTCACGGCCAGGTCCATGACCTTGCAGATCTTCTCCCCGTACACCTCCCCCAGGCTGCCGCCGAAGACGGTGAAGTCCTGGGAGAAGACGCAGACCGGGCGGCCGCCGACCGTGCCGTGGCCGGTGACCACCCCGTCACCAGGGACACGGGTGCGCTCCATGCCGAAGGACGTGCTGCGGTGCACGGCCAGGGCGTCCAGTTCGGTGAACGAGCCGGGGTCGAGCAGCCGCTCGATCCGCTCACGTGCGGTGAGCCTGCCCTTCGCGTGCTGCTTGGCGGCCGCCCGTTTCTCACCGCCGCGAACCGCCTCGTCCAGGCGTTCTTCAAGGCGGGCGAGACGGGCCGCGGTGCCGTGCGGTTCCATCGATCACCACATTCAGGGGACTAAGACTCAGTTTCATGGTGACAATACTCAGTCTCATGGCAATGGACAACACCGGGGTCCGCGACAATGGCCGCATGGCCACACCGCCCATCAGTCACCGCCTCGCCGAAGCGGCGGTGGCACTGTTCGACGAGAACGGGTACGACGAGACCACGGTCGACGACATCGCCGCCCGGGCCGGGGTGAGTCGCAGCACGTTCTTCCGCTACTACCGGTCCAAGGAAGACGCGATCTTCCCCGACCACGACACGCTGCTCGCCAGGGTGGACGCCCGCCTGCGCGCCTCGACCGCGGACACCGCGATCGTCGCCGTGACCGACGCGGTCCGCATCGTGCTGGCGCACTACGTGGAGGACGCCGAGGTGTCGCTGCGCCGCTACCGCCTCGTCGGCCGCGTCCCGGCCCTGCGCGACCGGGAGATCGCCAGCGTCGCCCGCTACCAGCGGCTGTTCCGCGAGTTCATCGGGACGTGGCTGGCCGACTCCCCCGACGCCGGCCTGCGCGCCGAGCTGATGGCCGCCTCGGTCGTGGCCGCGCACAACCAGGTCCTGCGCGGCTGGCTACGCGCCGGCGGCACCTACGACCCCTCCGGCCCCCTCGACCACGCCCTCGGATACGTGATCGCGACCTTTCACCACCTCGAACAGCCGAAAGAGCCCGGGGACGACCAGATCGTCGTGGCCGCCTTCAACCGCGCGGCCTCCCCGCAGGCGGTCATGGAGGCCATCCAGGCCCATCTGAGCTCTCACCCCTGAGCAGATCGCGCAAGGCGCGAACGGGCCGGCGGTCTCAACCGCTCCGCTCGAGAAAGCTCAGCACCCGCGGGCCCGCGATGTCCCGGAACTCCTCGAAGTACGCGTGCCGAGCTCCGGGGATCAGCTCAAGGGTCGCGTCCGGGATGCGCTCCGCCAGCAGGTGCGCGTTCTCTACCGGGTTGAGCCGGTCGTCGGTGCCGTGGATGACCAAGGTCGGTGCGTCGATCTTGGGTAGGAGGTCCCAGGCGTTGTGCCGGTTGCTGGCCCGCAGGTGATGCGCACGGGCGTAGGACGGCATCCCCGGATCGCCCAGCGTGTTGTACGGACCGGGATGCGCGGCCCGCCAGGCGGGGGTGTACATCAGATCGAGGAGCGCGGCGCGGGCGGCCGCGGGGTCGCTCGACGCCAGGGCCCGGCGAACGCCGCCGTCCCGCTCCACCGCGCGCGGGCCGCCGGGCGAGGTGCACCCGAGGACCAGCGAGCGCACCCGGTGCGGCTGGTCGATCGCGAGCCACTGCGCTACCCGGCCGCCCATCGACGTGCCGTAGACGTCCGTCCGCTCGACGCCGAGTTCGTCGAGCACCGAGCGGACGTCCGCGGCGAAGAGCCGGGTGCTGTAGGGCAGATCCGGCTTGTCGCTCTCGCCCGCGCCGCGCAGGTCGATGGCGACGGTGGTGCGCACCTCGTCGAAGTCGGCGCGGACGAGATCCCACCAGTGACGGTTGTTGGCCTGGCCGGGGAGGAGGACCAGCGCCGGTCCCGCCCCCTGGACGTCGAACGCGATCCGCGTCCCGTCCTCAGCCGAGGCGTAGGGCATCCGACAGCACTCCTTCGAGTTCGGGCGAGCGCAGCAGCTCCGAGTGTCCTCCCGGGAAGACGTGCGCCGCGCATCCGCCGTCGGTGACCTCAGCCCAGGCGGCGATGCTCTCGGCGGAGGTCAGCGGGTCGTCGTGCCCGCGGGCGGCGAGGACCGGGCAGGACACCCGTGGACACCCGGCGCCGATCGACTCCCTGAGCAGCCGGAGGTCCCGCAGCGCCGTCTCGACCACGATCTCCCGCCACTCGTCGGCCGCGGCCTGCAGTCCCGGGTCCACCGCAGCGAGATACCCGGCGGTGCCCTCGATGTCCCGGGTGGCCTCCTCGGGGATGGTGAGCAGGCTCGGTGCGGAGGCGCCGATGACGACGAGGCCGGTGAGCTCGACCCCGGCCTTCTCGAGGGCCACGGCCGTGGAGTGGGCGACGTAGGCGCCGAAGCTGTGCCCGACGAGCGCGCACCTCGGCGGGTGCCGTCGCAGCACCTGCTCCGCGCAGGCGTCGACCAGCTCCTGGTACGACCCGGCGGAGCCGCCGAAGCCGCTGCCGAAGCGGCCGGGATAGCGCATGAGCCACGCCGAGGCGCCCAGGCCCGCCACCAGGGGCCGCAGTTCGCCGCCGAACGACCCGGCGCCGGGGAAGACGACGACATCCTGCCCGTCGACGGTCACCGACTCCTCCTTCTCCTGCCACATCTGCCGCCCGAGCCGCCCGAGCGACGGTCAGAGTTCGAGCCGAAGCTCGTCCATCACCATCGCCGTGCTGATCACGCTGATCGTGAAGTCCCACTTGTCCGTGGGGCCCTGGTCCGGGCCGGCGTCGAGGGCGCCGGGGTCGAAGACCCCGCACGCCGCGACGAGCTCGCGCCACCCGTTCCAGGTGCGTTCATCGGTGATCTCACGCAGCCCGTACGCCGTGAAGCCGTGCTTCCCGCGCCGCAGCACCGAGTCCGGGACTATACCGGCATACGCCGACCGCAGGCACGCCTTGCCCTCGAAGTCCACCATCTTCGCCTGGTCACTCGTGCGCAGCGCGGCGGCGACCACGGAGTTCCCGAGGAACGGATACCGGCCCTCGACCGAACTGCGCATCACCATCGCGTCGCCGTGGTCGCCGAGCAGATGACCCGAGAGCTGGACGTACACATCGGAGATGGAGCGGAGCTGCATCTGCGAGAGCGACCTCACCTCGTCCTCGGAGAACGGGATCAGCCGGGTCCGCCAGAACTCCTGGCCGGCCAGGGCCTCGCGGGCCCGCCGCGTCAGATAGGTGTCCCTGCGCCGGTCCACCCGCCGCCAGTCGACCTCCCAGCCGAAGTCGGCCCGGCCCCAGGCCTGCTCGTTCTCCGGCCGGGCCGTGCGCCGCGACAGGGGCGAGCTGTCGAAGGCGTAGGAGTCGTAGCCGAAGAAGAGCTCGTCGGCCCCCTCCCCGGAGACCACGCCCTTGACCCCGGCGGCCCGGACCGCGCCGGCCAGCATCATCGCCGAGACGTTGTACGTCTCGCGCTGCGGATAGCAGCAGTGCCGGACCATCTCCTCGAAGGCGGAGACGACGTCGGTGCGACTGCACTGGATCTGCTCGTGCTTGCTGCCGGCCAGCTCCGACACCTCGCGCTGGAAGCGGCCCTCGTCGAGCGCCGGGTCGTCGAAGACGACGGAGAACGTCCGGATCGGCCGGTCGAGCAGGGCGGCCGACTCCATCAGGATGACGCTGGAGTCGAAGCCGCCGCTCAGGTAGGCGCCGATTTCCACGTCCGCGTGGAGACGGTCGCGCACCGACTGCCGCAGGCACTCACGCAGCTCCGCGCCGGACGGGGTCTCGGCGGCCGGCTCGAACTCGCCGTACCGCCAATAGCGGTGGGTCTCCGGCTGCCGGTCGCCCGCCCGGAACAGTACGGCGCAGCCGGGCGGCACGGCGTGCACACCCCGGACGAGCGTACGCGGCGCGACGATGTTCCCCAGCGACAGGTACTGGTCCACCGCGCCGACGTCCAGCCTCCACGACCGGTCGATGCCCTGGACCAGTGCCTTGAGCTCGGAGCAGAAGTGCACGCCGGAGTCGGTGACGGTGTAGTAGAGCGGGCAGATCCCGAACCGGTCGCGGGCCAGGATCAGCGCGTTCTCCGCCCGATCGAGGATGACGGTCGCGAACTGCCCGTCGACCAGGCTCAGTCCCCCGATGCCGTGCCGGGCCACCAGCTCCGGGATGACGGCCACGTCGACGCCGTTCGCCAGGTGGTCGGCGCCGACCCGGCGGCGCAGCTCCCCGGCGTTGTACACCTCGCCGTTGGTCATGGCGACGTACCGGCCGCCGCGATCCTCCGCGGGCTGCCAGCCGTCGGCCAGGCCGTTCATGCCGAGCCTGCCGAGCTTGACGGCGAGCGACTCGGTGTTCAGCGAGTAGGTCTCGTCCGGTCCGCGGTGGACGAGCCGGGAGTGCATGGCGGCGACCACGCCGCGGTCGAAACGGCCTGCCGGGGAGTAGATCCCGCACACGCCACACATCGCGGCTACACCCCCTGCCCGGTCAGCCGGTCGGTGAGCGCGCGCAGGTTCTCCGCCCGGAGCACGTCACGCACGCCGGCGTCCATCCAGCCGAGCTCCTTCAGCTTGTTGACCAGCAGGACCGTGGAGGCGGAGTCGCCGCCGAGCATGAAGAAGTTGTCGTCGGCGGTGGCGTCCGTGACCCCGGTGAGCCGCCGTACCAGTTCCAGCACCTGCTCGGCCGGGCCCAGCTCGGCGGGCTCCGCCCGCGCCGCCCTGCGGCTCGTCCGCAGGGCGTCCCTGTCGACCTTGCCGTTGCGGGTGTACGGCATCGCCTCGACCTGGGTGATCACGGAGGGGACCTTGTAGGCGTCGAGCACCGCCTCGAGGTGCGCGCGCAGCTCCCGGGAGGTCACCGAACCCTGGTAGTAGCAGACCAGCGCGTCGTCGCCGGTGCCGCCGGCGGCCTCGTCCGCCTCGTGCGCCTCGGCCACCACGACCGCCTCGGCGACCCCGTCGAGGCGGCAGGCGGCGTTCTCGACCTCGCCCGGGTCGAGGCGGTAGCCCCGGACCTTGAGCTGCCGGTCCAGCCGCTCGACATAGTAGAGCCGGCCGTCACGGCGCTCGACGATGTCGCCCGTCCGGTACACCCGGCGCCCCTCGTCGTCGAGGAAGGGTCGCAGGCCCTCGGCGGTGAGATATCCGACGGCGACGCTCTCGCCCCTGATGACGAGCTCGCCGCGCTCCGCATCGGCGGAGCCGGCGCCGTCCCGGGACGGCAGGGGGGCGATCTCGTAGGCGCAGTCGCCCACGATCTCGCCGAGTGGCACCGACGCGGTGCACTCGCCCGGGTCCAGCACGCCGGTCAGCAGGTTGCAGACCGTCGTCTCGGTCAGCCCGTAGGCGTTGTGGAAGGCCGCCACGGCCGACCAGGCGCGCAGCACGGCCGGACGGCACGCCCCGCCGCCGTTCACCACATGCCGGAGAGTCATGCCGCTCGTCGGCTCCGTCGCCGTCAGCGCGAACGGGGTGGTCTTCAGATGGGTGATCCGGTAGGTCCTGAGGGTGTCCCGGAGCACCGTTCCCGGACTGAGCATCGTCTCGGGCACGATCACCAGGCAGGCGCCGGACGTCAGGGTCCAGAGGATCTCCGTGATGCAGCCGTCGAAGGTCAGGCGGGCGAACTGAAGCGTGCGCGACCGTGTGTCCAGCTCCAGGACCCGCACGTGGTCCTCGATCATCGGTGCCAGCGGGTCGGCGCGGACCAGCACGCACTTGGGCTCGCCGGTCGAACCCGAGGTGTGGATGGCGTAGCCGATCCGGCCGTGGCCACGCACGGGTTCCGCGCCGTTCGCGCCGCCGCCCCACTCGGCCGGAGGAGGGACGAGCTCGGCCGCCGGGGAGCCGGGGGTGCTGCGGGCGAGCAGCCGTACGCCCAGGAGGGAGACCTTGGTGGTGTTCGAGGACTCGCTGTCACGCGGGTCGATGAAGACGAACGGGCGTCCGGCGACCAGCGCGCCGACCATGGCGACGATCGAGGCGGAGGTCCGCTCGGCCTCGATCCCGAAGAACTCGTCGGGGGCGGTGAGCGCCTCCAGCCGCGCGGCGAGGTCGGAGGCGTGCTTGCCCAGTTCCCGGTAGGTGAGCACCCCGTCCACGGTCTCGATGGCGTCGCGCTCGGCGTGCTCCTCCATGGCGCGCAGCAGCGCGTCGACCAATGATGTCTGCCGACCGGTCATGGGTCAGCCCTTCACCACGTGCGAGAGCGTGCCGACGCGCTCGACCACGGACTTGACGGTGTCCCCGGATCGGAGCGGGACGGCGCCGGGGGTGCCCGTGCAGATCACGGTGCCGGGCGCGAGGGTCCGGCCGGCGGTGAAGTACTCGACCAGGTACCCCAGGTCGTACTTCATGTCCGAGACCAGCGCGGTGGCGACGACCTCGTCGTTCCGCACCGTCGACACCCGGAGGGAGGCGAGCTCGTCCGGGGCGAACTCGTCCATCGTCACCAGCTGCGGGCCGATGCTGCAGAAGGTGTCGAAGCCCTTCGCCCATGGGATGTAGCGCGGGTTCTCCCGGATGACGTCCTCCGCGGTCAGGTCGAGGACGGCGGTGACGCCCGCGATCACCGACCGCCACTCGTCGCGCGGCACGTCCTTGCACTCGCGGCCGATGACGAGCCCGAGCTCCGCCTCCGCCGTCACCGTGCCGACCCGGGCGGGCAGCACGATCTGCCCGCCGTTGTCGATCAGGCAGTTCCGCGGCCGCAGATAGGAGCCCGGCCCGGACTTCGGCTGCTCGGTGTTCAGATCCTCGGAGTGGCCGCGGTAGTTGAGGCCGGCCCCCCAGATGTCCCCGTGGTCGGAGACCGTCAGCGCGGACTCGAGCGGATCCTCGGCCGGGGCGGTGGATTCCGGCGCCGCGTCGAGCAGCGCCTCGAGTCTCGCCCGTGCGGGGTCCCGCAGCAGGTCCGTGAGGTGGACCGGACCCTCCGTGCCGGAGACCGGCAGCCAGTCTCCGCCGCGGCTCACGCGCACCTCGTCGCCGCGGGCGGTCGCGAATCTAGCCAGTCTCATGCGTTCCTCCAGGGCACCTTGGGCTTTCGGGGTTCACGGTGTTCACAGGGAAGCGCCGGCCGCGTCCCGGCGGGAGATCCGCTCCGCGGCCGCGTGGATGTCGTTCTTGCCGACGCTCGTCTGCGCGAGGCCGGCGGCCGTCTCCATGAGCGAGGCCGCGTCGACCTCGCACTTGACGCACAGCTGCTCGATGAGGGGGAAGAAACCCGAGTGGACGCCGATCACTCCGCCGAGCACCTGCATGTTCCGGTCGTCCGGAATCACCTGCAAGGTGGTGCGGCACAGCTCCGCCAGCCGGGCGAGCTCCTTGTAGTCGAAGCGGTCCTCGCCGGTGACCTGCAGGATGCCGGCCAGCGACTCGAGCTGGGCGTTGCCCGCGCCGCGGCCGATGCCGTTGAGCGTGCCGTCGACGATCGTGGCGCCCGCCTCGATCGCGGCCACGCTGTTCGCGGTGGCCATGCCGAGGTTGTCGTGACCGTGGAAGCCGACGACGTCGAACAGCTCACCAGCGACCGTCACGTACTTCCGGACGTCGTCGGGAAGCATCGAGCCGTACGAGTCGACGATGTACAACCCGGCGATCCCGGAGGGCACACCGCTGAGCAGGCCGGGCAGGTTCTCGGCGGGCGTGACGCTGGTCTTCATCAGGTTGAGGTAGACCTGGTCGCAGAGCTCCATGGCCTGCCCGATGTAGTCGAGGTTGTCGGCGACCTGCTCCGCCTCCATGCCGATGCGGACGAAGGACATGCCGGCCGAGCACACCTCCGCCAGCGTGCTCAGCCGGCTGAAGCCCGGTTGGGCGAACATGCCCCAGTCCGTGTGCGTGAGCTCGGCTCCGGCGATCTCACACCAGCGGTGGACGTCGATGTTGCACGGGGTGATACCGGTCCGCTCAGCCTCCAGGCCAAGCCCGTGTCCCAACTCGACCTTCCGGATCGGCGTCAGGTCGAGGCGGCCGAGCAGCTCAATCACGAACTTCTCGTCGAGCTGGAAGTCGACGGCATAGGAGCCGTCCCGCAAGGTGGTGTCCAGAAGCTCCACGCCTGCCGTTGTGAGCTTCGGTGTCAGCACGCTTCCCAGTTCGGGCATGATTGCACTCCAAAAGCCGAAGGTCCATGATTGGCCAACTGAAGGCGACGCGAATAAAGGGCGACCGAAAGTCGTTTTCGGAGTTCACCTGCGAAGCCTCGAATTGCGAGTGACGAACGGCGGCAGCTCCAGAGAAGCTAGCACGGCCTCAACAGGGTAATCAACGCATCCGAAGTGAAATCGTCAAAGCACTCTCGGTATACGGCGACGACAACGGCGCAGGTATTCGGCGATCCATGACGCCGGGTCTGGACAGATCATCAACACCTATGATTGGCTGGCCCGGCATGTAAATCGAGGACACGTCAGTTCTCATTATTCGAACTCTGATACCTCTGACCTGGGGTGTTGATTCGGTATACCGTTCTGTGAAGGGTTTCGATGCGTACTACGTTATTAGATGACCTGCGGACCGCCCTCCCCGAACAGGACGTGCCGGCGGTCGAAGAGTGCGCCACCAAGCTCCACAACAGCCTGCCCCGGCCCGACGACCTCCCCTCGAACACGGTGATGGTCGCGTACGGCGGCGGCAAGGACAGCGCGTATGCGGTCGCGTTCATGCGCGCGGTCCATCTCGCGCTCGCCGAACGTCACGGCGCCACATTCCGGCTCCGCGTGGTGACCATGCGGCACGGCGGCATGCCCTACCAGGTCATGCTCAACATCGACCGCACCTATCAGGCGCTCGGCCTCTACGGCGACCCCGACGCCGAACTGCTGCTCATCGAGGGCGACCAGGTCAGGCCCTTCGAGCGGGACCGCGGCATGCCCCACCGGCTCATCGAGTTCAACCGGGTCGACATCCTGATGTCCGGTCACCGCACCTACGGCGACGGCCGTGCGACGTTCTGCAACGCCTGCAACGTGAACGTGGCCAACTCCTTCGGTGTGGCGGCCCGGCACGGCGAGGGCGTGGACCTGATCATCACCGGGGACTCGCCGCAGGAGCAGCGGGACTACGCCCTGTGGATCCGGCAGCTCGCCCGCGGCGCCAAGCTGAAGCCCGCCGACAGCCGGAAGGGTTTCAAGGGCACTCTGGAGACCATCGACGGCCTGGCACGCGGCTACTTCGAGGAGATCCACGGCGCGAAGAACGCGGAGCGGGTGCGGGAGCGCGGGGTCGACCACGACATCTCCGAGCGCCTGGAGTTCTTCTCCATCTACGACTACACCAGCTACGCCTCGGGAGCGCACTGGAGCCTGCTGACGGACTTCCTCGGCTTCGTCTTCGACGAGATCGCGTTCAACTTCACCGAGTCCGACTGCGCCAACCCCGCGCTCATGGCCCATCTGCGCGGGCTGCGCACCGAGCACGTGTACAAGCGCGGCTACGACGAGGGCATCGCCCAGTACGCGGACTTCGCGCTGGAGCTGATGCGGCGCAAGCACTTCCCCGAGCACCTCGTCGAGCAGATGCGGCAGCGCTACGCCACCGAGGTCGGGATCAAGTCGATGCGCGAGGCCGCGACCCGGTACGGCGAGGACGCGTTCAACCTGACCACCTCGCACCTGGTGTGCATGGTGTACTCACCCTTCGCCGGACAGGCCGAGAACCTGCACGACTACCTCGCCGGGGAGCACCCCGAACTGCTGCCCGACGAGGACCGGATCCGCGCGCTGCTGGCCGGCGGCGAGGAGGACCGCGAGCTCGCCGCCCGCCTGGAGTGGATCAGCGGTCTGAGCATCACCGACCTGCGGGCCCTGTACGACGGGCCGCTGTGGTCGCCGTTCACCGAGTCCCCAGAGCTGCCCGGGCTGCTACCGAAGATCATGAGCAGCGACCCGCACCAGAAGCGCATCAAGGTCAAGCGCAACCCCCAGGGCGACCAGGTCATGGACCGGGTCGCGGGCCGCTAGCCATCGCCGGGACACGCCCATGGATCTAGGACTTTCCGGGCGTACCGCGCTCGTATGCTCCTCGACGAGCGGGCTGGGAGAGGCGATCGCCCGGACGCTGGCGGCGGAGGGGGCCAGGACGGTGGTCTGCGGACGGCGCGGGGAGCTGGCCAGGCGGATCGCCGCCCGGCTACCCGCCGCCGCGGGCGTCGAGGTGGATCTGCTGGCCGAGGACGGCCCGGCCCGGCTGCTGGAGGCGACGGTCGCCGCCTTCGGCCCGCCTGACGTGCTCGTTCTCAACGGACCCGGCCCCAAGCCGGGTCCGGCGAGCGGTCTCGGCCTGGCCGAGGTGGACGCCGCGCTGGACGCCACGCTGCGTCAGCAGCTGCGCCTGGTGGCACTGGCGCTGCCGGCGATGCGGGAACGGGGCTGGGGCCGCATTCTCGCGGTCGGGTCCAGCGGGATCGCCGCTCCGATCCCCGATCTGGCGCTCTCCAACCTGGGCCGCGCCGCCCTGGCCGGCTATCTCAAGACCCTGGCCGCCGAGGTCGCGGCGGACGGGGTGACGGTGAACCTCCTGCTGCCCGGCCGGGTCGAGACCGAGCGCACCACGGCGATCGACACCGCCAACGCCGAGCGCACCGGCCGCAGCCTCGCCGAGGTGCGGCGGGCCTCGCTCGCGGCCATTCCCGCGGGTCGCTACGGCCGACCGGCCGAGTTCGCGGCGGCCGCCGCCTTCCTGTGCAGCGAGCAGGCCTCCTACATAACGGGGACCGCGATGCGCTGCGACGGCGGCTACGTTCGCAGCCTGTGACGCGGCCGGCGGCGGAGCACACATCGCGTTTATCGGAAATGCGCATTCTTGATAAAATTCGATCGTGCCCACGGTCAAGAGCCGGGAGGTCGCCGCCTGGCGGCCTCCCGTATGCGGAATCAGAGAAGTGCTTCATGCGCGGATAACCGATCACGTCTATCCGATGCACACGCATACGGCGTGGACGCTCCTCATCGTCGACGACGGCATTGTTCGTTTCGATGTGGACCGCCATGAACACAGCGCGCTGGACCAGCTCGTCACGCTTCTCCCGCCGCAGGTCGCGCACAACGGCGATTCGGTTTCCCCGCACGGGTTCCGGAAGCGGGTGGTGTATCTGGATCCGGCTTTGCTGGGCGACGAACTCATCGGCGCCGCCGCGACCAGGCCGGTGATCGTGGACCCGAAGCTGCGGCAGCGGATCGATCTGCTGCACGTCGCGCTGAACCGGGACGGCGAGGCCCTGGAGGCCGAGAGCCGGCTGGGGTTCATCGCGGAACGCCTGCGCGAACATCTGAGGGGTGCCCCGCACAGGTCGCGCAGGCCGACCTCGACGATCGCGCGGCGGCTCCGCGATCTGATCGACGCCCGGCTGGTGGAGGGCCTGACCCTGGCGGAGGCGTCGGAACTGCTGCACACGCACGCCACGCAGCTCGTCCGCTCATTCACCAGGGAATTCGGCCTGGCCCCGCATCAGTACCTGACGAGCCGCAGGGTGGACCGGGCGCGGGAACTGCTGCTGGAGGGCATGCCACCGGGACTCGTCGCGGCTGCCACCGGCTTCTACGACCAGTCGCACTTCGCCCGCCACTTCCGCAACACGCTGGGAACCAGCCCGGGCCGTTACGCACGCTCGGTCTCCGGCTCGGCCTCCGTCTCCGGCATCGACCGCAAGCGGCTGAGCGGCGAGAGCAGCACCCCGCACAGGACGAAGACCACCGAGCCTGCGGTCGACGCCCACAGGGTCTGATGCACCCCGAGGCCGCCCGCGAGCAGCCCCGCGAGCAGGCCGCCGAGCGCGCCGAGCCCGAACATCACGGCACGCACCGCCGCGTTCATCCGCCCGAGGAGGACGGGCGGCGTGACGTTCTGCCGGATACTGATGATCAGGATGTTGACGGTCGTCAGTCCCAGCGGCCCGAGGAACCACGCGATCGTGAACAGCGTGTCCACCAGGACATCCGGGCCGGCCGCGGCCGGCAGGAGCAGCATCGGCACGAACGCCACGACCAGCGCCCAGGCGTAGACGCGCCCGAGAGGCAGCCGCTGGGTCAGCCGCCGGCACACGATGCCGCCGATGATCCCGCCGCAGGCGCCGACAGAGAAGATCAGGCCCAGCACCGAGGCCGGGACGTTCCGATCGCGCACGGCGTACAGGATGAACATCGGCTGCGTCGCGGAGAGGAAGAAGTTCGCCAGGCCGCCGACCAACGCGATCCACCGCACCAGGCGGTTGCCCACGACGAACTTCAGTCCCTGCACCAGCTCGGTGCTGATCCGCCGCCCAGGCGCGGCCGGAGCCGGAGGCTCCTCCCTGGCGCGGATCAGCAGCAGCGAGATCACCGAGCCGAGGTACGTCCCGGCGTTGACGGCCATCGCGACCGGTGCCGTCAGCAGGTTCACCAGCGATCCCGCCAGGCCGGGCCCGACCGCGTCCGCGCTCGCGGAGGTGGTCGCCAGCTTGGAGTTGGCGTCGACCAGGTAGTCGGGGTCGCGGATCAGCGTGGGAACGAACGACATCCAGCTGATGTCGAAGAGCACCGCGCCGATGCCCACACCGAAGGTGATCACCAGCAGCCACGGCATGTCCAGCCGGCCGAGCCAGGCCAGCAGCGGCACCAGCCCGATCAGCACCAGGCGGAGGGTGTTCGCCCCGATCATCGCCGTACGCCGGCGATGGCGGTCGACCCAGACCCCGAACAGCGGCCCGAGCAGCAGATACGGAATCATCTGCAGGAACCGCAGGACGCCGAGCTCCTCGGGCTGCGCGTCCAGGGTGATCACCGCGGTCAGCGGCAGCGCCAGCACGGTGATCTGGGCGCCGAACAGCGAGAAGGTCTCCCCGGACCAGAAGGTGAGGAAGTCCCGGTTGCGCCACAGGCTCGGTCCGGCCGCGGTCCCGTCCGTGGACGCGGGGGTCTGCGTGGTCATCACCGCGCTCCTTCCGGCCGCATGGACGACACCTCGCGCAGCGTCTCCCGGACGGCCGCGCCCAGCGCCGTCAGGCCCGCCCCGCGCCACATCGAGAAGTGGTCGCCGGGCACGGTGACCGTGCGCACGTCCCGCGCCACGTCCGTCCACCGCAGCGGCCCGCGCGGCGAGCCCTCGCTCTCGACGACCAGCACCGGCCCGGGGTAGCCGGGCTCGGGCGCGTACCCGTGCAGGGCCTCGACGTTGCGCCGGAAGACCTCGAACCGGCGGCCCAGGGTCTCGCCGTCCAGATCCTCGGGGATCAGACCGGCCCGGCGGAGGAGACGCCAGGCGTCCTCGGCCGGCGCGTCCGCCGGCCACGCACGCAACGCGTCGGCCACGGCCTCCCCGGCCCGGCCCTCCCCCGCCTCCCTGACCAGGTTGACGGCGAACCCGGCCAGCACCGCCTCCCTCGACGGGACCGGTTCCGCGTGGTGCATCAGTGCGTCGACCAGCACCACGAGGGCCACCGGACACCCCCGGGCCAGCAGCCGGTGGGCCATGGCCCAGGCGACCGAGCCGCCCATCGACCAGCCGAGCAGGCACACCTCCCGCCCCGCGCGGTCGTCGTCGACCGTGCGGGCGTAGCCGTCCGCGAGCCGGCGCAGATCGGTGGGCGGCAGGCCGTCGCCGTCGTAGCCGGGCGCCTCGATGCCCACCACCGGCCGGCCGCCGAGCAGCCCGGCCAGCGGCAGGTAGGTGTAGGCGGAACCGGAGGCGGAGTGCACGCAGTACAGCGGCGGCAGTTCGTCGCCGCCGCAGAACGGCAGCAGGAGATCAGCGGACACGGCCGGTCCCCACGCCGGCGCCCGTCTGCTTCGCGGACTTCTCCGCCACCAGCCGGTCCACCTCCGCCGCGACCGAACGCGCCGTGGCGTCGGCGAACATCGCCCGCAGCCGGATCTTCACCCCGAACTCCTTGCCGAGGCGGCTGACCACGCGCATCGCCTGCAGCGAGTTGCCGCCGACCGCGAAGAAGGCCGCCGTCGCGCTCACCCGCTCCACCTCGAGCACCTCGGCGTAGATGCGGGCGACCGCCTCCTCCGTACCGCCCCGCGGGGCGACGTAGTCCTCCTCGGGGTCGGCGTCCTCCGGATCCGGCAGGGCCTTGCGGTCCACCTTCCGTGCCGTGGTCAGCGGCAGGCTGTCCAGCGCCACCCACGCGGTCGGGATCATGTACTCGGGCAGCCGCTCGGCCAGATACGCGCGCAGCTCGGCCGCGTCCGGGACCCGGTCGGCGGCCGGCGACGTATAGCCGACCAGGCGGTTCTCACCCCGCCGGTCCGGCCGCAGCGTCACCGCGCCGACGCCGACGTCGGGATGCGACATCAGCGCGGACTCGATCTCCTCCAGCTCGATCCGCAGTCCCCGCAGCTTCACCTGGCCGTCGCCCCGGCCGAGGAACTCCAGCTGGTAGTCCCGGTTCCAGCGGACGAGGTCGCCGCTGCGGTAGACCCGGCCGCCGGGGTGGAACGGGTCCTCGACGAACGCCTCGGCCGTCAGATCCGGCCGGTTGAGGTACCCGCGTGCCAGGCCCTCCTCGCCGCCGATCAGCAGCTCTCCCGGGACACCGCGCGGCACGAGCCGGCCGGCCTTGTCGACCACGTACATGCGCCGGTCGGTGAACGGCGTGCCGATCGGCGGAGCGCTGCGGGCCGGCTCGTGCGGGCACTCGTAGGAAGTGCAGCCGACGGCGGCTTCGGTGGGCCCGTAGCAGTTGATCAGCCGGCGCCCCGGCAGGTTCCACTTGGCGACCATCTCGGCGGGCACCGCCTCACCGCCCGCCATGATCTTCCGCAGCCGCGGGTACGGCCCGCCCTCGACCAGCGCCAGCATCGCCGGCGACATGCATATGTAGGTGACCTCCCGCGCCCGCATGAGCGCCGCGAGCGCGTCGGGCGAGGCGCCGGTCTCCTTGTCGACCAGGACCAGACTCGCCCCGGCGGTGAGACCCGCGAAGATCTCACCCTGGGACATGTCGAAGGCCAGCGCGGCCAGCTGGAGCATCCGGTCGTCCGGTCGGAGGTCGAACACCCGCCGGTAGGAGGCGATGAACGACTGCAGCGCCCGGTGCTCGATGAGCACCCCCTTGGGCCGGCCGGTCGAGCCGGAGGTGTAGATCACATAGGCCAGGGAGTCGCGACCGGCCTCCTCGGCCCACACCTCGCAGTCGATTCCCGCCTTGGCGATCGCCTCCCGCTCCCGGTCGACCTCGATGACCGACCAGCTCTCCGAGTCCGGTATGCCGTCCCGAACCCGGCTCTGCGTCAGCACCAGCGGCGCCGCCGTGTCCCTGAGCATGTACTCCAGCCGGCTCGTGGGATGCGAGGGGTCCAGGATCGCGTACGCCGCTCCGGTCTTCAGCACGGCGAGCAGCGTGACGAGCGCGTCGAGGTCGCGCTCCATGGCCACCGCGACGACCTGTCCGTGCCGCACCCCGCGGCCGCGCAGGAACGCGGCGAGCTCGAACGCCCGCTGCTCCAGCTCCCGGTAGGTCAGGCTGTCGTCCTCGTACATCGCGGCGACGTGGTCGGGCTGCTCCAGCGCGCGCCGGGCGATCGCCGCGTGCACCGGCTCGTCGGCGTGGGCGAGCATCTCGCCGGTGCCGGCGGCGAGAAGCTCCTCGATCTCCGCGTCGTCGAGCAGCGCCAGCTCCGACACCCGCCGGGAGGGCTCCGCGCAGGCCGCCCTCAACGCCTGTGCCAGGTGGCGGGCGAGCGCCTCGATCCGCCAGTCGTCGAAAAGGTCGAGGGCGTACTCGGCGAGCAGCCGCAGCTTGTCGGCCGACTCGACGAAGGTCAGCGCGAGATCGAAGCGCGCACCGAGCGACGGCATCTCGACGGGTTCGGTGGTCAGCCCCGGCAGGTCCAGCCCGGTGCCGGCGGTCTGCTCGGTCAGGAACTGGACGCAGACGCCGAACAGCGGGTTGCGGCCGGGATCGCGATGCGGCCGGAGGCGGTCGACGACGCGTTCGAAGGGCACGTCCTGGTTGTCGTAGGCGTCCAGCAGGGTGTCGGAGATCCGGGCCAGCAGCTCCCGGAAGGTGGGGTCGTCCTGGAGGCCGGTGCGGAGCACCACCATGTTGGTGAAGTACCCGACGACCTGCTCGAGTTCCGGGTCGGTCCGGCCGAGCGTCGCGGTGCCGAACGAGACGTCCTCCTCGCCGGTGTACCGCCCCAGGACCACGGCCAGCGCGGCGGCCAGGACCATGAACAGCGACACGCCCTCGGCCTCGGCGAGCGCGCGCGCCGCCGCGAGCAGCTCCGGCGGCAGGTCGGTGCTCGACGTACCGGCGGCGAAGCTGGGTTCCGCGGGGCGCGGCCGGTCGGCCGGCAGCTCCAGCGGAGTGACGCCGTCCAGCCGCTGCCGCCAGTACTCGAGCTGCTCCTCCAGCTCACCGCTGTCGAGAGCGGCGCGCTGCTCGGCGGCGAAGTCGGCGAAGCGCACCGACGCCGGCTCGACCGCCGCCGCGCCGCCCGGCTCGCCCTCCGGTGCTTCGGCGCGGAGCGCCGCGGCGTAGGCGTCCTGGAGCTGCCGCAATATCAGGCTGGTCGACCACCCGTCGGTGACGATGTGGTGGAAGACGAGCGACAGCACATGCTCCTCCGCCGAGAGGCGGAACAGCTTGAACCGGTACAACGGCCCGCCCACCAGGTCGAAGGACCGGGAGACGTGCTCGCGCAGCTCCTTCGAGAGCCGGGCCTCGCACGCCTCGGGGGTCTCCTCGTCGAGCAGGCCGACCGGCAGGTCCACGGCGGACGGCGGGGCGAACACCATTCCGGGCGTCCCGTCGAGCGTGCTCACGGTCCCGCGCAGCGACTCGTGCCGCCGTACCAACTCGGTGAGGGCGGCGCCCAGCGCCCGACGGTCCAGCGGGCCGTGAATCCGGTGGGCGACCGCGACGTTGTACGTCGCGAGCCCGGGCGCCATCTGCTCCAGAAACCAGAGCTGCTCCTGTCCGACCGACAGGGGAACCCGCGCTGACGCCTGCGAAACCTGATCAACGACCACTGTGCCCGCTCCAAACCGGTGAGACCTCGGGCAGTCCTGTCGGCTCTGCCCGCTCTACCGTGCCGACTCCCGGCGGCCACGTCTTGTACGTTCTTGACGCTCACCGCGTCGGATCCCGCACCTCCCTCGACGTTTCGTCGGCCGACATGTCGTCAGACGCTTTAACATGCCTGCGTAAACTCGAAGGCACCCGTGTGGAGACGAACATGACGAGTAAGGTCCTGGTGATCGGCACGCCGGTCGACGACCTGCACGAGCGGCGGCTGAGGGCCGTCGCGGCCGCCGGCGAGAGGCTCGGTGCGCTCACCGGCTCCCCGGCTCCGAAACCCTCCGCCCCCGTCGTCGAGCTGCTGCGGGCGCTGGCGTCCGCCGGTCGGATCGCGGTGAGCGCCGACAACGACGACGCCGGGCCGTGGACGCTCTCCTACGTGCCTTCGCCGGCCGCGCTGGCGAGCGTGGCCTCGGGTTCCGCGCCCTCCTGGGGGGCCCGGGTGGACGCCAAGCAGCAGAAGACGCTGCGCCGGACCCGGGGCGCCGAGTTCCGGCTGCCCTTCGCAGATCCCGCGACCGGCGCGGCGAGCGGCGGCTTCCTGAGCACCTTCACCACCGACTGGTCGCCGTTCACCGCGGCCTGCGCCGTCGTGGTCCACCCCGACCACGAGGCGCTGGCGGGCACCGAGGTGCGGCCGCGTCCCTACTTCAGCGGCCGGTTCGTACGCCACCCGCTGCACGGCGATCTGCTGCCCGTCTGGGTCGCGGACTGGGCCAAGCCCGAGTTCGGCACCGGTGCGGTCATCGTCAACCCGGCGCACTCGGTCGCCGACCTTGAGTTCGCGCACGCCATCGGGCTGCCGATCCGTTTCGGCCTCGGCGAGCACGAGCCCGGCGCCGACCCGGAGAGCTGGCTGACGCCACCGGTCATCAAGACCGGCGTGGCCGTACGGGCCGGCCGGCACGACGGCCTGACCCCGGAGGAGACGATGCGGGCCTACCTCGCCGACCTGGTGGCCGCCGGGCACGGCGAGGCCGCCGAGTCCGTCTCACTCGGCCGGGCGCCGCTCGCCGTGCTGAGCGCGGACCCGGCCGGCGAGGTGCGCTGGGCGCCCGCGCTGCGGGCCCGCAGCCTCACCGAGGCGGCGGACGGGACCGCCGCGGTGTCCGTGTCGGTCGAGCCGACGCCGCTGCTCACCGCGGTGGCCGAGTACGCGGCGGGGGCGGCGACGCTGGTCTCCTCGTCGGAGGCGGTCGCGGCCGATCTGCTGTGGCTGCGCCTGCTGACGCTCGACGTCGAGGTCGAGAGCCCGCCGGTCGCGGTGCTGCCGGTGGCCCGGGTCGGCTCGGCGCAGAGCGTGGAGCCGAAGTGGCTGGACGGTTCCCTGCTGGTGGCGGGGCGGATGGACGAGACCGTGTCGGTCAAGGCCCAGCTGGGCGAGCAGATCGGGCGGATCGCCGGTGATCACGTGACGGCGGCCGCGGCCTCCGGAGAGCCGGAGCCCACGGCGTCCAAGGCCGCCGTGAAGATCTGTGCGGCGCTCTCCGCCGGCGACTTCCCCGGCGCCTTCGGCTTGGCCGCCGCCACCGCCAAGACGGTCCGGCGCGGGGGCGCGATCGGCGAGTCGGAGCGCAACGCGTTCCTCGCCGCCCTGCATGTGCTCTTCGGGCTCCCGCTGCCCGAGAACTTCTCCGCGGCGGCGCTGGACGGCTCGTTCGGCAAGTGAGCGCCCGGCGCGGCGACGGAACCGCTCGCCCCGCCCACGACGGCGGTGCCGGGGTCCCGGGGCCCCGGCACGTCGTCGCCGTGCGGATCAGCACGGCGTCCGAGGCGGTTCAGGTGGCGGATGCCGCCTCCAGCCACAGGTCGGCGGGAGTGCCCAGCCGGACGGATTCCACGGCTATCGCCCGGTAGGCGGTCGCGGTCGTCGAATGCGCCAGCATTCCCCGTACGCCGTGCAGCTGGAGCGCGGTACGGCTGGCCAGGCGCGCGTGTTCGGCCGCGACGGCCAGGACCTCCGCCGTGGAGCACCGTTCGCCGCGGTCGATCTCCCATGCCGCTTTGTGCAGGACCAGTCGCCAGCCGACCGCTTCGCCCATCAGCGTCGCGAGCCGATGCGCGACCGTCTGGTGCCGCACGAGCGGTTTGCCGGACTGTATTCGCGTGTTGACGTGTGCCCGGGCCACATCCAGGATCCGGTCGGCCATGCCCAGCAGCAGCGCCGCCTGGCGGATTCTCGCCGCGGCGAGGGCACGCTCCCAGTGAGCCGTGCTCACCGTCAAGGGCCGGGCCGCGGCTCCGTCGAACCGCAACCGCGAGGCGGGCATGCCGAAGTGGTCGATGGACTCGACGGAGCAGGTGCCGGTCTCCGGCACCACCAGGTGCCACCCGACGGTGCCGTCATCGCGTACGGCCCGCGCCACGCACAGTCCAATGTCGCCGCGAGGCAGCGGCTCCGACTCGCCCCACAGCCTCCCGTCCGACGCCACCCGCGCGCTCGCGGGGCCGGGCGCGCCGACCACCACCGCGTGCCGTGCTCCCTTGTTCAGGTCGGCGACGACCTCCGCGAGGTGTTCCGTGGGCATGTCGTCGCCGTCGAGCAGGTCGAGTGCGAACGCGGTCGCGCGGTAACAACCGAGCGGTTCCAGCCCGTACCCCAGGCGTTCGTTCACGACGATGTCGGCGCTGAGCCCCAGCGCGAGGCCGCCGAAACGTTCCGGTGCGTTGAGTGTGGGCACGCCGATGGTCGCCAACTGGGCGTACGGCTCGCCGGTGCGGGTCAGCACCGCGTCCACCGCGTCCCGCAGACGCTCCTGAAGCGGATCGAGTCGCAGGTCCATGGCGGTCAGTCCCCCGTACGGCCGTGGTCGAATACGTGTGCGCTGCTCGCTATGTCGAGCATCACCTCGGAGGCACCGCCGGAGATCGTCATTCCGGGCGCCTCCCGGAACGCCGCCTCGAGCACTCGATCGCCCGCGTCGGGTCCTGGCTCCAGCAGTTCCAGCCCGAGCGTGTCGAACGCCCACCACGCGATGCGCTGGGCGGTCTCGCTGCAGTGCCATTTCGCGAACGACGACTCGGCGATGTCGGCGTCGCCCTCCTGCAGGTGCTGCATGACCTGGCAGCTCAGCAGCTTGCTGGCCGCGATCCTCGTCCGGTGACGCGCCAGGTCGGCGCCGACGAGGCCGGTCGGCGGGCCGTCTCGGGTGAGGCGCTCGGCGGCCACGTCCAGCCAGTGCTTTCCCCGCGCGTAGTAGTCCAGCCCGGTGCGTTCCGCGGCGAACATCTGCGTGATCAGCGACCACCCCGCGCCGACCCGGCCGAACAGCGCGTCCTCGTCCACGTGCACATCGGTGAACCAGATGTCGTGGAACTGCTCGTCGGCCAGGCTGGGGAGGGGGCGGACGACCACGCCGGGTGCGTCCAGCGGCACCAGGAACAGGCTGATCCCCTCGTATCGGCTGCCCTGCGGATCGGTGCGCACCGCGCAGAGCGCCAGGTCGGCGTAGGCGCTCTTGAGGTTGTAGGTCTTGCGTCCGTTGATGACCCATCCGGTGCCGTCGCGAACCGCCGTCGTGGTGATGCCCGCCAGGTCGGAACCATGCTCCGGTTCTGTGAACAGGATGCACGCGGTGACGTCCGTGGTGGCCATCGCGGGCAGCAGCGTCCTGCGCTGCCGCTCGCTGCCCGCCGCCAGGATCAGCGAGCCGACGTTCTGCACCGAGATGCAGTACAGGTTCTGTGGTATGCCGTAGGCGACGAGTTTCTCCAGCAGCGCCACGGTCGCGGTGAAATCGGCGTTCCTGCCGCCGTACTCGACCGGCCACGATGGCGCGAGGATGCCCGCGCCGCCGAGGTGCCGGTACAGCTCGCGGACGTCGCCGTCCATCCCGTCATGCCGTTCGCGGACGTCCCGCAGCAGCCGCGCGGTCTGTGGCGCCCTCAGGACCTCGTCGACCTCGGCCGCGAACTCGACGGTCTCCGGTGGGACATCGAAATCCATTGTCGAGAGCTCCTCGTCGGTAGTCTGCCTGGTTCCGCTGATCGCCGTGCCCGGCGCACCCGGACGGCTCAGGACTGCTCCACGACATCGGCGGAGCGGGGCGTCCCCTGAGCCTCCCGGACCGCCGCGTGGACGGCCCGCACGATCTCGGACCGGTTCTCGGTGAGGAAGAAGTGCCCGCCCGGCAGCACGGTGAGCCGGAATCCGCCCGAGGTGTGGTCCGCCCAGGGCCGCATCGCCTCCGGTGACACCTCGGGGTCGCCGTCCCCGCACCACGCGGAGATCGGACACGACAGCGGCGGTCCCGGGCGGTACCGGTAGCGCTCGATCATCGCGAAATCCGCCCGGATCATGGGCATGAGCACGTCCAGCAGGTCGTCGTGTTCGAAGATCGCCTCGTCGGCGGCGCCGTACTCGCGCAGCATCTGGACGAACTCGGGGCGGGGCAGGTCGCTGACGGGGGCCGGCGGGCGGACGATCGTCGGCGTGGGGCGACCGGTCACGAACAGGTGCCGGACCGGCCGGCCGAGGGCGCCGAGCCGCCGGGCGACCTCGAACGCGAGGATGGCGCCCATGCTGTGCCCGAACAGCAGGACCTCGGTCGGCTCGCGCACGATCACGTCGGCGATCTCGTCGGCGAGCGGATGCATGTCGGTCGCCGGCGGCTCGCTCATCCTGGCGCCGCGGCCGGGCAGCTGCACCGGCACCAGCTCGATCGGCCCGGTGAAGTATCGCTTCCAGTCGGCGTAGTAGTTCGAGGAGCCGCCCGCGAAGGGAAAGCAGTACAGACTGTGACTCGCGGCGGCGGAGCGGAGCCGATGGTCGAACCACGACCGCGCGTCGCCGCGCTGGATCGAGTGGCCGCTCACCGCACGGCCGCTTTCCTCGGCGTCAGCCGCAGCGGCATGCTCTTGTAGCCCGACACGAAGTGCGAAGCGACGTGCTTGACCTCACCGGCGATCTCGACGGTCTCCACCAGGTCGAGCAGCTCGTCGAGGAAGATCTTCAGGCTCGTTCTGGCCAGGCCGGCGCCGATGCAGTAGTGCGGTCCCACTCCGAAGGCGACGTGCCGGTTCGGGTTCCGCGCGACGTCGAACGTGTAGGGATCCTTGAAGACCCGCTTGTCGCGGTTGGCCGCGCCGAGCCAGGCGGTGACCGGTTCGCCGGCCCGGATGGTCTGCCCCCGCAGCTCCACGTCCCGGACGGCGTAGCGCATCAGTGCCGTGACCGGCGACGCCCAGCGCAGGACCTCCTGAAGGCACGTCGGGCGGAGGTCCGGATTCTCACGCACCGCCTGGAACTTCTCGGGGTGCTGGGCCATCAGCGTGAACAGGGTGCCCAGCGCGTGCGGCATGGTGACGTTGGCGCCGATGAGCAGCACGAAGCCGTTCAGCACCGCCTGCCGTTCCGACAGCGGTCCCTCGGTCAGGTCCATCGCCCGCAGCACGCCGATGACGTCGGGGTCGGCGTCGTCACGGGAACGGCGCGCGAACTCGTCGCGGAAATGCTCGAACAACTCGTGCCGGGCCTGGCGGACGGTCGCCTGCGCGCTGCCGACGGAGTAGGACGGGTCGTCGTACGCGATCGTCATCATGACCAGTTCCGACAGCCGCTCCCACGACTCGGGGGGCAGGCCCATGATCTTGGCGGAGACGGCCATCGGGAACATCATCGCCGGCTTGGCCATGTCGTACACGTCGCCGGCTTCGAGCGCGGTCATGATCGTCTGCCGCGCCAGCTTCCGGATGGACCGCTCCTGGCCGGCGACCACGGCGGGGCTGAACGCCTTGTTCAGCGGTTCCCGGAACTCACGGTGTCTCGGCGGATCGGTGTCGGCCAGCATGTCGTCGGTCGCGATGTCCGGCGTGTTGAGGTCGAGCACGCAGAGGATGGTGCCGCGCCGGGAGGAGAACTCCGTGTGGCTGCGCAGGACCCGGCTGACGTCCTCGTGGCGGGTCACCACCCAGAACGGCTCCCGCCCGCCGCCGGGGTCCGCCCGGTAGACCGGCCGGTTGTCGCGCAGGTGCGCCCACAGCGCGTGCATGTCCGTGGAGGCGTGGAAAGCGGAGTCGAGCAGATCGGGATCCTGGAACCGCACGGGACAGAACGGCGGCGTAGAGATGATCATCAACGTGCCTCTCGGATTCGATGAACCTGAGCGCAGCCTTCACGTGCGTCGATCCGGCGTCCGCGTCGGGACTCCACCCCCGGGCATGGACGGTGGTGCGGTCCACGTGGGCGGTCGTGAACTCGTCGGCGTCTGTTCGCCCACCGCGGCGTCGTCACGCGTCCGACGGGATCGGGCGCCGGGAAGGACGGCCCACACCTGGCAGAGCTGCGAGCCGCCACCGGAGCCGGTCACTTCGAACATTCCTCTCCGTCGTTCTCGACATAGCCGCCACGATGTTGTTTTTGCTGATTTTTATCGCTGAGGCAACAGTAATCGAGGAGTCTACGAGAGGCAACCGGTCAGACCCTACAAAACACAGCTCAGACGATCCGTACTCGCCGCTGCCGTAGGTACTCGTAGAACGGCAGATGGTGCTCGTAGAAGCCGCGCAGCAGGGGATCGGTGTCGATCGTCCGGTCGTAGGTCGTCCGCCGGCGTCGCACCGTCGAGCTGGCGCCGACGTCGACGTGCCAGGGAGCGGACTGGCGCCATTCCGGCCGGTCCCCCGGCCGCCAGCTCAGCATGCCGGCGTCGAAGGGCAGGCCGACCGCCGAGCAGTACGCACGCGCGGTCCGCTCCGGATGGTCGACGAAGTCGTCCGAGTCGAGGACCACCGCGTCGCCACCGGCGTCGAGCACCGCCCGGTAGATCCTGTGGAGATACTCGACGCCGACCTCGTGGACGGCCATGTCCGGCTTCATCGCGGCGAACGACGGAATGATCTCCCGCGGATCCCGCAGCAGGAACGCGTGCCGGGTGTTCCGCAGGAAATCCGGGCGTTCGAACACGACGTCGTATCGGCAGTCGGTGGTGTCCTTGAAGAACACCGTCCGCCGCTCGGAGAGCTCGAGCAGGACGTCGATCAGACGGCCGGTGGAATCCAGCACGAGGCCGTCGGCCTCGGTGCTCCCGTCGTTCGCGATGTTGCAGAACGGCTCGTGCAGGCAGAGCAGGTCGCGGCGTTCCAGCATCATCCGGAAGAAGACCGTGGAGCGGGAGCGGGGCGCGCTCCACAGGGCGAGCGGCGAACGGCGGCCGGTGGTCGTACCTATCGCTGCGACACCTCCCGGTGGCCGCCGGCCTCCAGCGACTCGATCTCGGCGACCGCCCAATCGACGATGAATCCCGCGACGTCGACTCCCGTCGCGTCGATGGCGCCGTGGAACTCGGGCGTGTGGTTGACCTCGTTCGCGTACATCCGTCCCTCCCGGTCGATCAGGAGGTCGACGCCGAGGAAGCCGCCCCCGACCGCGTGCGCCGCCGCCACGGCGAGTTCGGTCAGTTCCGGCGTGATCGGGCAGGGCGTCGCGGCGCCCCCGATCGCGGTGTTGGTCCGCCAGTCGTCGACCGCGTTCTTGTAGATGGCGCACACCACGCGATCGCCCGCGACGTAGGACTTGATGTCGCGGCCGGGCTTGTCGATGTGCTCCTGGAGAAAGAACACGTGCTGCTGCGGATTCGGCAGGGCGGCCCGGTGCTCGAGGATGGCCCTGCCCTGCTCGTCGTCATGGACCCGCGCCGTCAGGTGCCCCCACGATCCGGTCACCGGCTTGACGACCACCGGATGGCCGAGCTTGGCCATGGCGTCCAGCGCGGACGGGACGCCCCAGGCGGCCGCCGCACGCGGGATCGGCAGACCGGCGGCGTGGAACGCCAGCGCGGTGCGGAGCTTGTCGCCGCAGACGTCGAGCACCCCCGGGCGGTTGAGCGTGGGAACGCCGAGCGCGCCGAAGGTCGCCGCGACCGACGTGGCGCGGCTGTGGCTGACCTCCCGCATCAGCGCGGCGCGATAGGGCGGCCGGCCGTCGGCGAGCAGCACCGTCAGCTTCCGCGGATCGACGTGTTCGTAGCGCACACCGCGTCGCTCGAACGACTCCAGGATGAGCCGCTCCTCCCGGCGGACCCGCGACGCGACGACGGCTATCGGCATGCCGGTTCTGTCCACGATTCCCCTTCTCGATCTACGCCGTGGCCGGGACCGCCGGCCGTTGATCAGGTCCGGCGGGAGACCGCGTCCGCCGCGAGCTCGAGCCGGTCGAGCGCCACCTCGAGACGGCGGACGAGTTCGGCGCCGTGTGCGCGCAGTTCGTCGTACCGGTGCCGGCCCCACACCCGCGCGTGCGCGCCCGTCATGCGCACCCCGGTCCAGCCGTGCGCGACGGCGTCCACGCCGGCCGCGGCCTCCGCGAGTTCGCGGATCCCCCATCGCGTCCCCTCGCGGCGGAGGAACTCCGCGTGCAGACCGGCCTGTGCCTGGATGTTCCAGCTGATCACGTACAGCTCGCTCAGCGCCTCGGCGGCGTCCGGACCGGGCGTGAGCGCGTACAGCTCGTCGAGGTAGCGGCGCAGGCCGGCGACCCCCGTCTGCGTGTCGCCGGCGGAGCCCGGCCGGTATCGGGCGAGGTTGTCCCGGATCACGTGCCCGAGCCAGTCGAGGCCGGGTTCCGGTACGGGTCCCCGCATGAGGGCGCGCAGCCAGCGCCGGCCGCTCGGGCTGGCGCTGAAGAACACGTCGGCGTCGTCGGCCGGGTTGAGCGAACCCCAGCTCGCCAGGAAGTCGGCGATGGGGATCGCGCCCTGGAAGGCGGGCGGCTGCGCGTCGGAGACGAACACCTCGGTGTCGGTGATGTCGTACACCACCAGCAGATGCGCGGCGTGCACGTCGTGGAAGGCGGGACGGAACGGCAGCCAGTAGTTGTCCACCGCGGCGATGGGCAGCACGCCCTCCGCCAGCGCGTGGCGTAACTCGTCCAGGCCGCCTTCCCCGCGATGCCAGGTCGACTCGAACGGATGGAAGAGCGCGAGCCGTTTGGCGAGCGAGTCGGGTTCGGCGAAGAAGTAGTACTCCTCCGAGGTCCAGGAGCCGGGGCTGCGGCGGAACTCCCACGGGGCGCCGAGCACGGTGACCGGGTCGTGACCGTCGCGTAACAGCACGGTCGCCAGGGTCGCGTGCAGGCAGCTTCCCAGGTCGCGGGTCCACAGCCGGATCGCCTGTGCGGTCTCGCTCATGCCGTCGTCCCGTCCGCCCGCCGTACGTCGATCCCGGTCAGCAGCGTGACGGCGAAGACGTGCAACGCGACCGATCGCGGCAGCCGCAGCGCGAGCGCGCGGCCGTGACGCGGCATCCCGACCCTGGACAGCCACATCGTGGTGGGCAGGCCGTGCTGCACGTGGTGCGGATAGTGCATCCGGGTGGTCCGGAACCCGGGCAGTTCGCCGAACACCGGCGTGCCGTCCAGGAAGTCCGAGACCCCCACCCGCAGCGGATCGGCGTACCCGTCGTCGTAGTACGCCCAGAGCGTGTCCTCGCTGCGCCGTTCGGAGGCGGCGAGCAGGTAGATCCAGTCGTACCGGGCCGGCGGGATGTCGATGATCTGTCCCTCGCACCGCACGTTGTCGCCTTCCGTGTGCGCGTTCGCCCACTGGAAGGGGATGCCGGCCACCTCGACGAGCGTGCCGGGCGCGGGGAGCTCCTCGGCGGGGAAGGAGTTCCCCCACGCGTTCAACCGCCCGTCGCCGAGATCGGCGGCGCCGGTGATCGCCCGGTTGTTGAGCAGGTCGTCGATGCCGACCAGGAGGAACTCCGGAGACGACGTGGTCGCCCGCACGCTTCGCACGGGGCGGCCGGCCGTCGCGGGGAGGGTTGCCGGATGCGTTGACAACTGGCTCATCGAACCTCCGGTCACTGCAGTGAGCGGTACGTGCGCCCCGCCACCCGGGCGGGGTCCGGCACCGTGTTGAAGTCGAGGATCATGGTGTCCCGCCAGCCCGGACCGCTCGGATCCACCGCGCGGATCTCGCTGACCGCGTGCTCCATCGTGGTGTCGCTGAGCACCAGGACCTCCAGCGGCTCGGTCATGGTCACCGAATGACGCGCCTCCGGCTCGCCCCGCTGGAAGATCTGGTTCTCCCCGCCGACACAGTGGTGGCGGCCGATCAGATAGATCAACACGTACGAGTGCCCGTCCGAGTGCCGGCCCTCCGGCGCGGGTTCCGAGGCCTCGTGCGGGTCGGCGATCACGCGGATGAAGTGGACGCCGAGTTCCCAGTCACGTGTCCCCGCCACCTCGTTAACGAATGCCACGGACTCCCGCAATATGTGGAGGAATCCGGGGCTCACGAGCGTCGCGTCGGTCAGGGGCGCGAACACGCGCAACTGGTCGCCGAACACCCGGTTGACCGCTTTCTTCTGGAAGAACTCCGAGCCGCTCAACGGCTCCAGCGTGCCGTCGCGGTGCGCGAGCAGCCTGCAGTATCGGCGATTGCGGCGGCACCGCGCCGAGCCCAGGTAGGCGTCCGGGACCAGGTCGTCCCAGGACGCCGCGAACCGCTGCCAGTCGTGTCCCTCGGCATGCAGGCGGCCGTGCGCCCAGCCGCGCTCGGCGAAGTCGTCGGCGCGCAGACCGCCGAGCATCGATTTTTCGATCATCTCCGCACCCTCACCCGGACGTCCGAGTGCGTCCGAGCGGGTACGGCTCCCGGCGGCCGGCCGCGGCGGCACACCCGGTTGCCCAGTCGGATTCATCCATGAGTGGCTTCCCCTCGGCGGTTCGACGTCAACGAATACCGGCCGGCCCAGAGCCGTGCGCTACTCCCCGGCCCGTTCCCACCGCGGGTGCCGGTGGTGTGGACCCTTCTCACGCAACCACGAGGCGGGACCCACTGTCGACAATATGTCTACACAACAGACCCCACAGTCTTCGTAGTGATAATACTACATACTCACATCATTGTCCTGCCTGATCCGGGAGCGTCCTGTCGCTTCCGAACTCCCGACCAGGAGTTTTCGCCGCACCGGTCGGGTGTGGACAGGAGACCGTCGCACGTGTCGTATCCGCGCCGTCCATCGATCCGTTCACCGCGGCGGCCGTACCCGGGAGCGGCAGGGCGCACCGTCCCGGGTTCCGGCGGGGGGCCGCGGCGGTGAGATCGTCACCGCCGCGGCCCGCTCATCCGGCCGGCGGTCAGCCGACCGTCTCCGCCACGGCGGCCGCCCGCACCGGCGGCTCCGGTGCCGGGGGCGGGTCCTCCCCGGCGGGTTCGGCCGAGGCCCCGCCGACCTCGGCGACGAGGTGATCCGCCAGTGCGCGCACGGTCGGGTTGCTCCAGAGGATCGTGGGCGGCAGATCCACCGCGAAGCACCGGTGCAGCCGCACCCGCAGGGCCACGGTGAGCACCGAGTCGACGCCGAGTTCGAGCAGCGGCCGGTCGATCGCGATGTCGTCCGGTGCGAGGTTGAGCTCGGCGGCCACCTGCTCGTGCGTCTCCGCCAGCACCTTCTCCGCCAGCTCGTGCGGCGGCACGGCGGACCAGTCCACCGCACCGCCGCCGGAGCTCTCCGCCCCGGACTCGGTGGCCGACAGGCCGGCGAGCACCGGCAGGGTGTGGTCGGGCATCACCCGCATCACCGCCACGTACCGCGGATCGAACCGGTCCGCGTAGGTCCAGCTCCGCAGCGCCTCGGTGACGGTGATCCCGCCCATCCCGCGGGACTCGGCCTCCAGGATCGTCGTCCTTCCCGTGCTCTCGCCCATTCCGCGGCCGATCCACTGCGCCCACCCGAAGCTGGCCGTGCCGGTCTCGCCCTGGGCCCGCCGCAACACGGCCAGCCCGTCCAGGAACGAGTTCGCCGCCGCGTAGCTGACCTGGCCGGTGAGCCGGACCAGTTGGCCGCACGAGGAGAACATGGTGAAGAAGTCGAGCGTGCCGGCCGGGAACAGGCGATGCAGGACCATGGCGCCGTCGGCCTTCGGTCCCATGGTGGTGTCCAGGTTCTCCGCGCGGGTGTTCTCCACCAGCGCGTCGGACACCACTCCAGCGCAGTGCACGATGCCCCGCACTGGCGGCATGTCCAGCGCGCCGGGATCGAGCGCGCGGGCCGTCGCCTCGGCGTCGGAGACGTCCAGCCGCAGCACCCGCACCGTGGCGCCGGCCTGCTCCAGCGCGGCCACCTCGGCGATCCGCGCGGCGACCGCCGGGTCGCTCACCCGGTCCCACTCCGACCGCGGCGGCAGTCCCCGCCTGCCGATCAGCACCAGCCGGCGTGCGCCCCGCTCGACCAGGTGCCGCGCCGCCTCCAGGCCGAGCGCGCCCAGGCCACCGGTGATCAGGTACGTCCCGTCCGGGCGGCAGTCCGCCGGCTCGCGCTCGGCGGGCCGGTCGATCTTCCGCAGCCGGGCGGCGAACACGCCCTCGGAGGTGACGGAGAGCACGTCCTCGGTGGGCGGCAGGGCCCCGATCACCGCGGCGGCCGAGGCCGGTCCCGCGCCCTCGGCGACGTCGATCACGCCGCCCCACAGGTCGGGACGCTCACCGGCGACGATCCGGCCGGCGCCCCACAGCGGGGCGTGCGGCAGCGCGGCCTCGGACGCGCCGGCGCGCACCCCCTCGGTGAGCACCCATACCGCGGGTCTGCGCCGCGCGTCCGGGATCGCCGCCACCCGCTGCACGGCGTCGAGCAACGTCAGCGTGCACCGGCGGGCCGCCCGCTCGGGAGGCTCCCCCGGCAGCAGCGCCTGCGGCGCCACGATCACCGCGTCGCCCGCGGCGAGCAGGCCGTCGCCGATCGCGGCCGGATCCGCCACCGTACGGCACTCCACGCCGCGCACGGCGAGCGCCTCGGTCAGCGCGGGCCAGCCGCCGGACCGCCCCACCAGCAGGGCCCTGCGCGGCACCGGCGCGTCGGCGGGAACCTCCACCGGCTCCCAGCCCAGCTCGTGCACCAGCTGGCGCGGGCCGACCGCGCCCGAGCCGACGTCCTGCACCTTGACGTAGCGCAGCCCCCTGGCCTCGCACACCACCGTGCCGCTCTCGTCGGCCACCACCATGTCGATGGTGTCCGGCGTACGCGGGTCGCGGGTGGTGTGCACCATGATCCGGCCCGGTGGGGCGCCGCGGAAGGCGATCCACTCCAGGTGCGACGACGTGCGCAGCACGGACGAGTCCTCGCTCATCACCAGCACGCCGCTGGCGGTCAGCGCGGCGTCGATCACCGCGGTCCAGCTCGACGGGTGCAGCTTCGGGGTGTGGTCCACGGTCACCGTGGCGAACTGCTCGTCCTCGCCGCGTACCAGCTCCTCCACCACCCAGGGGAAGGTGTAGCCGTCCACGCCCATCGCCCGGAAGATCCCGTCCACCTTCGCCCAGGTCCAGGACACCGGGCAGCGCGACCGGATCACGTCCGGGTCCTCCATCGGGGTGTCCCCGACCCGCGGCTCGCGTACCACGGTCGCGGTGGTGTGGGTCAGCCACTCGTCATCGTGTGCGGCCCCGCCGTCCTGGTCGCGCTTGATCCGGCTGGCGATGCGGACCTTGTCCTGTTCCATCACCACCTGCACCACCCGCGGCGGGTGCGCCGCCAGCGGGATGCGGAACACCACGTCGCGCAGCCCGCAGGGCGCCTCGCCTTCGCCGGTGGCCGCGCCGATGAACGAGTTGAGCACCACGGAGGCGGGCACCGTCTCCACTCCGACGACCATGTGCGACTGCACGTAGGGACGGTTGGACATGTCCAGCTCCGTCTGCCAGACCCGCTGCACCGGGGCGCTGGCGACGGTGGTGCGCCCGCCGACCAGCGTGTGCGAGTCCGGGTCGTGCCCCCGGCCCGCTCCCCGCTCCGGTGGCGTGTCCGGGAAGATCCAGTACGGCCGATGCTGCCAGCGCACCCCGGGGACGTCCACCAGATCACCGCCGTACGACCAGGTGACCGGGGCGCCCAGACAGTGCAGCCGGGCCAGGTTGGCCAGCATCGTGCGCTGCTCCGGCAGGTCCCGGCGCAGGGTGATCGCCACCTGGGCGTCGGAGACCCCGGCGTGCAGGGCGGTCTCCGTGATCGAGTGCGCCACCACCGGATGCGAGGAGACCTCGAGGAACACCCGGGCCCCGTCGTCCAGGGCGGCCCGTACGGCCTGGTGGAAGCGCACGGGATCGGCCAGGTTCGCGACCCAGTACCCGCCCTCGCGTGGCGTGCCGGAGCGCGGGTCGGCCATGGCGGTGCTGTAGAGCGGCACCCGGGGGGCGACGGCGCGCAGCTCGCCGGCGGCCCGCGCGACCTGTTCCAGGACCTCCACCACGTGCGGACTGTGGAAGGCGACGTCGGTGTTCACCCTGCGGGCCTGGACGCCCTCGGCCGCGAGCTCGGCCACCAGGGCGTCGACCGCGTCGATGTCACCCGAGACCACGGTGGACAGGGGGCTGGCGGCGATCGCGGCGACCACGCCGTCCCGGCCGGCCACCCGCCGCTCGGCGTCGTCGAAGGCCATCGGCACCATCGCCATCGCGCCGCGCCCGGCCACCTGCTCCAGCGCGCGGGCGCGGCGGCAGGCGAACCGCGCCGCCTCGGCCCGCTCCAGGCAGCCCGCCACCGTGGCGGCGGCGATCTCGCCCACCGAGTGCCCGATCACCGCTCCCGGGCGCAGTCCCAGGTGCGACCACGACTCGGCGAGGGCGACCTGCATCGCGAAGGTCATCGCCTGGGTGCGGGTCACCGTCCACGGGCCGCCCGCCTCGATCGCCTCCCGCGGGGTCCACCCCAGCTCCTCCGCGTACACCGGGGCGAGTTCGTCGATCACCCGGGCGAACACCGGTTCCGCGCCGAGCAGCTCCCGGCCCATCCCGGACCACTGCGAGCCGTGCCCGGAGAACACCCAGACCGGTCCGGCGGCTCCGCCGTCGCCGAACGCGGACGCGGCCCCCGACCGCACGGCCGGCGAACTCTCGGCGTTCGCCAGCGCGTCCAGCCCGGCGAGCAGTTCGGCGGCGTCGCCGGCCACCACGGCGGCGCGGCGGGCCAGGTGCGAACGGCGGACGGTCAGCGTGTGGGCCAGCGAGTCCAGGTCGACGCCGGGGTTCGCGCGGATCCAGTCGGCCACCGCGCCCGCGAGGCCGCGCACGCCCTGTTCCGAAGCGGCGGACACCGGGAACACCCACGGCCGGGCCGGTCGCCCGGCGCGGTCTCCCCGGCCGTTCACCACGCCGGCACGCGGCGGCGCCTGCTGCAGGACGGCGTGCGCGATGGAACCGCCCACACCGTAGCTGGAGACCCCGGCGCGCCGGCCGTACGTGCCCTCGGGCCACGGCGTCGGCCGGCCGACCAGGCGCATCCCGTTGGACTCCAGGTCCAGCTCGGGGTCGACCTCGTGATGCAGGCTGGGCGGTATCTCGCCGTGCCGCATCGCGAGCAGCACCTTGAGCACGCCGGCCATGCCGGAGGCGGCCTCGACGTGACCCACGTTGGGCTTGAGCGTGCCGATCAGCAGCGGGTCGGCGCCGTCGCGGCCCGGGCCGAAAACCCGGCCGAGCGCCCGCGCCTCCGCCGCGTCGCCCAGCCGGGTGCCCGTGCCGTGCGCCTCGACGTACTGCACCGTACGAGGGTCGATCCCGGCCCGCTGGTAGACCTCCTGCAGCATCCGCCGTTGCGCCTCGTCGTTCGGCGCCATCATCCCGTCGGAGCGCCCGTCCTGGAACACGCCGCTGGCCAGCACCAGCCCGTGCACCGGGTCGCCGTCGCCGACCGCGTCCGACAGGCGCTTCACCACGAGGACGACGCCGCCCTCACCGCGTCCGTAACCGTCGGCCGCCTTGTCGAACGCCTTGCTGCGCCCGTCCGGCGCGGTCGCGGAGGCCGCGTCCAGCGCGACCACCAGGGCCGGCGAGGCCATGATGTTGATCCCGCCGACGATCGCCAGGTCGGTCTCCCCGTTGCGCAGGCTCTGGCAGGCCACGTGCAGGGCGGTCAGCGAGCCGGCGCAGGCGGTGTCCACCGCCATGCTCGGGCCGTGCGCGTCGAGGAAGTAGGAGATCCGGTTCGCGATGCCGTAGAAGGTGGTGCCGTTCACCGCCCAGGCGCCCGTACGGCCCAGGTCCTCCAGCAGCCGGCGGCCGTAGTCGTTGGAGTTCGCCGCCACGTACACACCGGCGTTGGAGCCCGCCAGCGAGGCCGGCGGCAGCCCGGCGTCGCACAGCGCCTCCCAGGCCAGCTCCAGCATGATCCGCTGCTGCGGGTCGATGTACTCGGCCTCCCGCGGCGTGATCTGGAAGAACTCGGCGTCGAAACCCTCGATGTCCCGCATGAACGACCCCTTGCGGGTGGTCCTGCGCAGGATCGCGCGGGTCTGCGGGTCGATCTCGTACGGATCCCACCGCCGGGCGGGCATCTCCCCCACCGCGCTGCGCCCGGCGCGCAGGAACTCCCACAACTGGCCCGGAGTGTCGAGATCGGGGGCGAACCGGCAGCTCATGCCGATCACCGCGAGCGCCTCCCCGGCCGGATCCCGGATCACCGGAGAGGTCCGCGAATTCTCAGCCAACGCGTATGCCTCCTTCTTCGCCCATCGCTCGGCGCAGGCTCAGCGGCCGCAGGTCGGTCCACACCTCGGCGATGTGCGCCAGGCAGTCGTCCTTCGGCCCGGCGAAGCCGTCGGCCGTCCAGCCGTCCGGGACGTCCCGCCCGGCGGGCCAGATCGAGTACTGCTCCTCGTGGTTGCGCACCACCACGTACGTGCGTTCGTCCGTGCTCACTGTCACTCCCATCGCGTGCCGCCGGCGGCGCCGGCCTGTCGGTCGGTCGTTTCCGGTTCAGTGGGCGGTGAAGCCGCCGTCCACCACTACTTCCGTGCCGGTGACGCCACCGGAGTGCGGGCCGGCCAGCCACAGGCAGGCCGCGGACACCTCGGCCGCGGTGACCAGCCGGCCGATCGGGTGCAGGGAGGCGGAATGGCGCTCGTAGTCCCGCAGCTCCGCACCCATGGCCGCGGCCACCGCCCGGGTGCTGCGGGTGCCGAGCGAGGCGTCGTCGGCGACGGTGCTCGGGCACACCGCGTTCGCCCGCACGCCGTGCCGTCCGTACTCCAGCGCGATGGACTTGGTCAGTCCGATCACGCCGTGCTTGGCGGCGACGTAGCCGGCGTACATCTCGAAGGCCACCCGGCCGCCGGTGGACGCGGTGTTCACGATCCGCCCGCCGCCCTGTTCGACCATCAGCGGCAGCACGGCCCGGCAACACCGCCAGGTGCCGCTCAGGTTGACGTCCAGCGCGAGCAGCCACTGCTCCTCGGTCAGCTCGTGCACCCGCCGCCCGCCGGGCCCGAGTATCCCGGCGTTGTTCAGCAGCACGTCGATCCGGCCGAACTCGTCCAGCCCCGCGGCCACCGCCTTGTCCACGCCGGACTGGTCGCGCACGTCGGCCACGCGGGTCAGCACCCGGCTGCCGAGCCTGCGGCAGGAGTCGGCGGTCTCCTCCAGCTCACGCCGGCCGGACATCGGATACGGCCCGGCGTCCGGATCGCAGAGGTCCACCAGGATCAGGTCCGCGCCCTCCGCCGCGAACGTCAGCGCGTGCGAGCGGCCCAGCGCGCGAGCCGCTCCGGTGATCATGGCGACGTTCCCGTCGAGCAGCATCAGGCCTCCAGGGGGTGAGCGCGGGCGTGCGGCACGCGGGCCAGTTGCCGCGCGAGCCTGGGCAGGGCGAGCGAGAGCACGTCGATCGCGCGGTACAGGTCGCTGAGCGGGATGTGCTCGTCGCTGGTGTGGTCGAGGTGGGCGTCCCCCGGCCCGTAGGCGGCCATCGGCACCCCCCACGGGTCGAGGGTGTTCATGTCGGAGGTGCCGGCCTTGAACTTGAGCACGGGACGGGCCCCCTGGGCGGCGATCGCGGCGCGCAGGTGGCTCACCACCGGATCGGCGCGCGGCCGGGTCACCCCGGGCACCCGCTCGTCCACCCAGATGCGGCTGTGCGGGCGGCTGCGGGCGAAACGCTCCAGCGCCGCGAAGTCGAACCCGGGCGGCACCCGGCAGGTCAGGAACGCCTCGGCCCTGGCCAGGTCGCCGTCCAGCCGGGTGAGCGTGCCGGTGGCCACACCGAACGCGACCGGGTCCTGTTCCTGCGACAGCCCGCGCAGGTAGCCCTGCACGTCCTGGGTGAAGCGGACGGCCCGCTCCACGGCGGTCGGCTCCGGGCTGCTGGTGTGCAGCGGCGGCTGCCGCATCTCGTAGCCGATGCCGATGCGGCCCTTGTAGCCGAGGCAGACACCGTCCCAGCCGCTCGGCTCGCCGATCACCACCGCCGCCGGGCGCGGCACCGTGGCCATCACGTACCGGGCCCCGCGCGAGCCGGCCACCTCCTCGCCGACCGCGCCGACCACGTGCAGCCGCACCTGGCCGGTGCGCGCCGCGGCGCAGATCATCGCCACCATGGCGCCCTTGGCGTCCACGGAACCACGGCCGTACAGGAGGTCGCCGACCTGGCACACCGGCACCCGGCCGGGGACGGTGTCGATGTGCCCGAGCAGCAACACCGTCGGGCCGGCGGCCGGGCCGATCACGCCGTGCACGTTGCCGACCTCGTCGATGTGCGAGGTGAAGCCGAGCGCGGTCATCTGTTCCGCCAGGAAGCCCGCGACCGGCAGCTCCCTCCCGGAGACCGAGGGAATGCCGATCGCGGCCCGCAGCAGCCAGGCCGGGTAGTCCCCCCGCAGGTCGCTCGGGCGGACCCGGCCGACGGTCCGGACGAGGGAGGGCCGCCGGTCACCCATGCCGTCCTCCCTCGCGCACCCAGGTGCCGTCGCCGGCGAGGGCCCGCCGGATCGGCCGCTCGCGGTGGGCGGCCGCGATGGTCACCAGGGCGACGGTCCTGCTGGCCCGCAGCCCCGCTCGCACCTTGTGCCGCATCCGGCCCCGTACGACGTCCCCGGTCAGGTGGTGCGGGCCCACCTCGGGGATCCGGCTGGACGGGTCGCCGGGGTCGGCCAGGACCCCGGCCACGTCGGTGAGCAGCACCAGAGCGGATGCGTCCAGCGCCGCGGCCAGGCGGGCGGCCACCTCGTCGGCGTCGACGTTCAGCAGGTTGCCCGCGGCGTCGCCGGCCGGCGGGGACACCACGGGGACGTTCCCCCGTTCCAGCGCCAGGCGTACCAGGGTGGGATCGACGTGCTCGATCCGGCCGGACCGGTCGTCGCGGATCAGCACGGTCCGCCCCTCCCGCACCGACCGGATGGCCGTTTTGCGTGACGCGGTCACCAGCGCGCCGTCGGCGCCGCACAGGCCCACCGCCCGCACGCCGCGCGCCGTCAGCCCGCTGATGAGCTGCGGCTTGACCTGCCCGAGCAGGGCCATGGTGAGCACCGTGATCATGGCAGGGCAGGTGCGCCTGCTGTGCGTGCCGTCCGGGGACTCGATCACCTCGCGGCGTACGCCGAGCCGGTCGGCCAGCCGGTCGGCGGCGGCTCCGCCGCCGTGCACCAGCACCGTCGGAAGGCCGGCGGCGGCACGCTCCGCCACCTCGTCGAGCACCGGTCCCGGGTCGGCGCCGCCGCCGATCTTGACGACGATCACCCCGCCGGCGGCGGCCGGCGCGTCCCCCACCGGGGCCTGAGCCGGGTCGCTCACGACTCCGCCACGTTCATGTCTCTGGCCGTCACGTCCCGCTCTCTCCGATCAGGCAGGGTGCAGGCCGGGGAACCCCAGGCCCGCGTCCTCCGGTAACCCCATGGCCACGTTCAGGCTCTGCACTCCACCGCCGGCGGCCCCCTTCACCAGGTTGTCCAGCGCGGCCACCAGCACGATCCGCCCGCCGTCCTCGTCCACCGCGCATCCGATGTCCACGAAGTTGCTGCCCGACAGGAACTGCGGATCCGGCATCCGGTGCACCCCGCGGCCGCGCGCCACCACCCGGACGAACGGGAGGTCGCGGTACGCGCGCCGCAGCACCCGCAGCACCTCCTGGCGGGTGACCGGCCGCGGGGGCGTGACGTGGCAGATCACCTGCACACCGCGCACCGCCGGGACGGCCGTCACGGTCATCCGCGCCCGCACCCCGGCCAGCGCGGCGATCTCCGCCTCGTGCCGGTGACCGGCGGGCCGGTAGACCCGGAAGGCGTGCGCGCGCTCGGCGTGATGCGAGGCGGGCACCGGCTCGGCGCCGGAGCCCGAGGAGCCCGCGCGGGCGTCCACCACCACGTCCCCGGCCACCAGCCCGGCCCGCCGCACGGGAGCCAGGGCCAGTACGGCGGCGGTCGCCGTACAGCCGGGAACGCTGATCCGGGTGGCGTTCACGAGCTCACCGGCGAACAACTCGGGCAGGCCGGTCCGGTACGGGCCGCCGGACGCCGAGAGGGCACCGCCCCGGAAGTCGGGGCTCAGGTCCACGATCGTCCCGGCCCGCTCGACGACGCCGGCCTCCACCTCCGCCGCGGCGCCCGCCGGCAGCGCCAGGAAGGCGGTGTCCACCCGGTCCAGCTCCTGCGGGGCGTGGAAGGTCAGCCCGAGGTGATGCAGGTTGGGGTGCACCTCCGCCACCGGCCGGCCCGCGTGCCGGCGCGAGACGGCCTGCACCAGCTCCAGTTCCGGATGGGCGTGCACCAGCCGCAGCAGTTCGCCGCCGGTGTATCCGGCCGCGCCGAGGACGCTCACCTTCACCGGGCCGGTCCTCCGTGGTCCGCCATCAGGCCGTCGGCCGATGGTCCGGGACGGCGTGGCGTCGTCCCTTCGCTACTCACCCCAGTCCTCTTCGACCTCGGGGGCCAGCGCAAGCACCACGGGATCGACGGCCACCACCTCGAGTTCTGTCGAGCACTGCCGGCAGATCACGATCTCGGCGACCAGCAGGTCATCGGACCCGACCACGGTGCCCTGGCACTCTGGACACTGCGCACTCAGTGCAGTAGTCATGGCTTGCCTCCCGCAGATTGCGTGACTACTGTCTATATTCACAACACTGCAGAAACTAACACATGCTTCAACGACAACACACCCCTGAGAAATCCGCACTCTGAGAGATCGGGATTGCTCGATCGCGGACACGGCCGAAGCGATCGCAACCCGTCGGGGGCTGCCTCAGTGCTCGGTTTTGGCTGCTTCACATGCTTTTATGGCGCGATCAGGTGGGAGGCTCAGCCGGTGATGAGCGAGTTACGTGGTCCCACGGCGGGGGTGGTCCCCACCTTCGGCGTCGCCCCGCCGGCCCACCGGCACCGGGATGACGACTATGCAGAGTCTACATCGCGGCGGATCTCGTCTCGGGGGCGACAGTGTGGAGACTTCGGTGGGTGAACCCGCACGCGCCACGCTCCGTACGCCGGTGACCGGCGTCGGCGGCGGAAGCGGCCTGGCCCTGCTCGGCGGGCCCCGGGCCGTGCCGAGGGACACCCCGGGCGGCCGCTGGCCGATCGTCACCCCGGCGGACGAGCAGGCCGTGCTCCGGGTGCTGCGCAGCGGAAAGCTGAACGCGGCCACAGCGGGGGAGACGGAGGTCGTCGCGCTGGAGGAGGGATGGGCGCTGGCGACCGGAACCCGGCACTGCGTCGCCGTCGCCTCCGGCACCGCCGCCCTCCACCTGGCCCTGCGCGGCCGCGGGATCGGTCCCGGCGACGAGGTGATCGTCCCGGCACTGACCATGAACGCGACGGCCCACGCCGTGTACGCCGCAGGCGGCACCGCCGTGTTCGCCGACGTGGAACCGGACACCTACACCCTGGATCCGGCGGCCGCCGCCGCGGCCGCCGGGCCGCGTACGGCGGCGCTGCTGCCGGTGCACCTGCACGGCCTGCCGGCCGACATGCCCGCGCTGGGCGAGCTGGCCGACCGGCTGGGCGTACCGGTCGTGGAGGACGCGGCCCAGGCGCACGGGGCGCGGCTCGGCGGCCGCCGGGTGGGCGGGCTCGGCGCGGCCGGCTGCTTCAGCCTGCATCCCAACAAGAATTTGCCGACCTGTGGCGAGGGCGGGCTCATCACCACCGACGACGACGATCTGCGCGAGCAGCTGGTCCGGCTGCGCAACTTCGGCGAGTCGGAGCCGACCGGCGCGCGCGGCTACATCGCCCACCGGACCGCGCTCAACGCCCGGATGGCACCGGTGGCCGCCGCGTTCACCCGATCCCAGCTGGCGCGCTTCGACGAGAACGCCCGCCTGCGGGAGCCGGGGATCCGTGACTTTCTGGATCGGCTGGCCCAGCTGCCCGGGCTGCGGGTGCCGCGGATCCCGGCCGGGCGGACCCACGCCTGGCACATCCTGCGCCTCATGCCCGAGCCGGAGGAGCTCGGCCTCGGCCCGGAGCATCGGGCCGGTCTGCGGGCCGCCCTGCACCGGGTGTTGCGTGCCGAGGGCGTGCCGGTCTCCCAGTATCAGGTCGCCCCGCTGCCCGCGCATCCCGCGTTCCGGCGGGCCGGGCCGTCCGAGCCGGTCGCGCTGGAGGAGGTGGCCGAGCGCTTCCCGGTGACGGTCGCCGTCGTCGAGGGGTCGCTGTGCCTGCAACGCCGGCATCTCGACCCGGCCGCGGGGCCGCTGCTGCGGCGGTACGCCGACGGTTTCGAGAAGGCATGGCGGCACCTGGACCTGATCCGCCGGATGGCCCGCTCCCGCCCGGCCCCCGGCTGGCGCGAGGCGCTGAGCCGCGGCTGACCCGCCCCCGTGACCCGGATCGACCCCCACCGGAAGGAGCCCGACATGGCGGTGGCGACCACCGGCCCGTCGCATCCCCCGCCCCGGCCGCACGCGCCCGTCGACACGGACTCCCCGGCCCGGAAGGACCGTGCCCCCGCACCGTCCGCGGCCTCGATGGCTCAGCGCATCCGCCAGGATGTGATCCGGATGGCCGGCGGTCCGGAGGGCGCGCACGTCGGCGGCAGCCTGTCCTGTGCCGACCTGGTGGCCGTCCTGTACGCCGAGCTGCTGCGCCCCGGCGACTCCTTCGTGCTCAGCAAAGGGCACGCGGCGCCCGCGCTGTACAGCGCGCTGGCGCAGCTCGGCCTGATCCCGGCCGACGAGCTGGACGGCTACGCCCGGCCCGGCAGCCGGCTGTTCGGGCATCCGCCGTACGACCTGCCGGGGGTCGACTTCGCCACCGGCTCGCTCGGCCACGGCCTCGGCCTGTCGGTGGGGCTCGCGCTGGCCGAGCGACTGCGCGGCGGCGACCGGCACGTCTACACCCTGCTGGGCGACGGCGAGCTGCAGGAGGGCAGCGTCTGGGAGGCCGCCCTGCTGGCGGGGCACCGCGGGCTGCCCGGGCTCGTCGCGGCGGTGGACCGCAACGGACTGCAGATCACCGGCGCCACCGAGGACTGCGTCGCGCTCGAACCGCTCGACGCCAAGTTCGCCGCCTTCGGCTGGCAGGTGCGCGGCGTCGACGGGCACGACCTGCCCGCGCTGCGCGAGGCCCTGCGGCCGTCCCCGTCCGGTCCGGTCGCGGTGATCGCCCGGACGGTGAAGGGCCGGGGGGTGCCGTTCCTGGAGCGGCGGGTGGCCGGGCACTACGCCAAGCTCAAGCCGGCTCTGGTGCGCCGGGCCCTGGCGGCGCTCGGCCGGCTCGCGACGGACGGCGCGTCGTGAGCCGCGCCCCGGCCGCCGCGGACGCCGCCGGCCCGCCCGACGCGGCCGATCCGGCGGCGGAGCAGGACACGCAGGCGGCACTCGGGCCCGACCCGCGCGCCGCCTACCGCGAGGCGCTGCTGACACTGGCCGCCGCCGACCCGCGGGTGATCTGCCTGGACTCCGACACCGGCGGCCTGGAGAACACCTTCGGCGAGCGGTTCCCCGAGCGTTACATCAACGTCGGGATCGCCGAGGCCAACCTGATGACGGTGGCGGCCGGGCTGGCCCGGCGCGGCTTCATCCCGTACGTGCACACGATGGCCGCCTTCGCCACCATGCGCGCGGGTGAGTTCCTGAAGCTGGACGTGGTCGGCAACCGGCTGCCGGTGCGGGTGATCGCCACGCACGGCGGCGTGTCCGCCGCGCATTTCGGCACCAGCCACTTCGCCCTGGAGGACCTGGCGGTGACCCGCGTCCTGGCCGACCTGGCCGTCGTCGTCCCGGGAGACGCGCGCCAGATCGGCGCAGCCGTCAGCCAGTTGCACGAACTGCCCGGTCCCGGCTACCTGCGGCTGGGCCGCTCTGCCACGCCGGCGCCACCCGGTCCGGCGCCCGGCCTGCTGCTGGGCCGGGCCCGGGTGCTACGCGAAGGAGCGGACGTGACGCTGGTCGCCGCCGGCCCGCTGCCGCTGCTGTTCGCGCTCGAGGCGGCCGAGGTCCTGGCCGGCGACGGGATCGGTGCGCAGGTCCTGGATCTGCACACGCTGCACCCCGTGGACCGGGACGGGCTCCTGGCCGGATGCCGCGGCCGCGCGGGAGTCGTGACCGTGGAGGAGCACCGCCCGCAGGGCGGCCTGGGCGACGCGGTCGCCGAGGTGGTGTCGGCCGAGCTGGCCGTGCCGCTGCTCCGGGTGGCCGTACGCGGCCGCCCGGGCACCCGCGTGGCCGACCAGCGGACCGCGCTCGAGGCACATGGCGTCAGCACCGGCGCGGTGGTGGACGCCGCACGAGGGCTTCTCGCGCGGGCCCCCTGAACCGGCCGCCCACTGCCAGGACAGGCGGACCCCAGTGCCCGCGAAACCCAACGACCGACCGGCGCCCCCGGTGCCGGTGACCCGATGACGAGGTGATGACGATGGCCGACGCGGCCCGGTTCCAGGACGAGGACCGGATCCGTTATGTGCAGAGCGTTTTCCGGCGAGTCCTCAAGCTCAAGCAGGAGGCGTCCCCCGACGACGACTTCTTCGCCCTCGGCGGCACCTCGCTGACCGCCATAGAGGTGCTCGACCTGATCGAGGCGGAACAGGGCACGCGCCTGCCCGTACGGAACTTCTACCGGTCCACGGTCATCCGCGAACTGGCCGGTGAGCTCGCCCCGGACACCACCGAGTCCGCCGGAGGTGCCTGAGCATGCCGCCCCTGGCCCGCTTTTCCCGTCACCACATCGGTCGCTGGAGGTAGTCAGATGCAGGAACCCGCTCTCAACAAGGCGGCGGCGCCACCGGCGCAGGTGAGCCTCGGTCAGAGGTTGCCCTCCCTGACCGGGTTGCGTTTCGTCGCGGCGTTCATGGTCGTGCTCTGCCACATCGGGATCAACCTGCTGCCGCGGGTCGCCCCGGACCAGATACCCCTGATCGGGCTCTTCCACGGATTCGGTGCCGTCGGGGTGTCGTTCTTCTTCATTCTGAGCGGATTCGTCCTGACATGGGTCGCCAGGGACACGGACACCGCGCCCCGGTTCTGGCGGCGCCGGTTCTTCAAGATCTACCCGAACCATCTGGTGACGTTCGTCGCCGCGTGTCTGCTCGCGGCGACCGCCGGCCATGCCCTGTCGGCACGCGACACGACCACGACGCTGTTCCTGGTGCACTCGTGGATCCCGGACCAGCAGCTCCAGTACAACCTGTGGTCGAACACCCCGACGTGGTCGCTGGCCTGCGAGGTGCTCTTCTACCTGTCCTTCCCCCTGTTGCTGCCGCTGGTACGGAAGATCCGGGCAGGGCGGCTGTGGTTGTCGTTCGCCCTGACGTACGCCGCGATCTGGGCCGTTCCCCTCGTGGCCGGCGCGCTGCTGACCACCGGGGAGGTCCAGCCGGGCACCGGCCTGCCCTGGCTGCCCGTGTGGCTCATGACGTTCTTCCCGCCGGCGCGGATGCTGGAGTTCGTGCTGGGCATGGTGGTCGCGCAGATCGTCATCAACGGACGGTGGATCCGCCTGCCGCTGCCGGTGGCGATCGTCCTTCCGGTGATCGCGATGCTCGCGCAGGGCGTCGTCCCGCTGCGTTTCGGCTTCGTGGTGGTCACGGCCGTTCCGCTCGCCCTCCTGATCGGGGCTGCCGCCAACGCCGACGCCGTCGGCCGCGGCAGCGTGTTCGGCGGGCGGACGATGGTGTTCCTGGGCGAGATCTCCTACGCGCTTTACCTGGTGCACTGGCTGGTCGTGGCCTACGGCTGGATCGGCCGCACCTCCCCGACCTGGGGCGGGGATCCGGCGACGACCTCGACGTGGCCGATGGTGCTCACGCTGGCCGGGCTGACGATCGCCGCCAGCCTGGTGCTGGCCTGGCTGCTGTACACGCTGGTGGAACGGCCCGTGATGCGCCGGTGGAGTCGTCCCGCCAGACCTCGTCAGGACGTACCCGTCGCGACCTGACCTTCAGGTGAGAGAGCGTGGTCCTTCCGGCCGCAGATCCGGTCCGGGAGGACCACGTCACGTCTGAGACGCGCCGGCCGCGTTCAGCCCGCGATGCCGGCCGCCAGCGTGCGCACCGTCGGCGACTCGTAGACCAACCCCACACCGACCCGCCCGCCGAGGCGCTCGCTGAGCGCCTCCGAGAGCTGCACCGCACGCACCGAGTCCAGCCCGAGGCCGAAGAACGAGTCCTCCCGGCCGATCCTGGGCACTCCGAGCACGTCCGCCACGACGCCGGCCACCATCTCCTCCAGCCGCCCCTCCGGCGCCGCGTAGCCGGCACGGTCGGCGCCGAGGACGGCCAGCACCGCAGCGGGGTCGGGGGCGCCGCCGCGGTCGCGCTCGATCCGCGAGGTCACCGCCACCCGGGCGAAGATGCCGTGGCCGGCGAGCCTGGCCGCCACCGCCGCCCGCACCCGCTGCGGGTCCGCACCGGGCTCGGGCACCACCGCCACCGCGATCGTGCCACCACGCAGCTGGTCAGCCGCCAGGAACGGCTTGATCTGCTCGTTCGCCGGATCCGCGCCGATCAGCAGGTGCACCGCTCCCACGTGCAGGGCGCGGAGCAGCGCCAGCATGCCCAGCGCCGGATCGATCAGGGTCAGCCCGCGATGCCGGGCGGCCGCCACCAGGGGGCTGCCCTGGTTCATCCCCGGCCCGTCCCACATGCTCCAGGCCAGGCTCTGCGCCCGCCGCCCGGCCGCGGACCAGCGCTGTGCCCAGCCGTCCAGCACCGCGTTCGCCGCTGCGTAGGCTCCGAAGCCGGTGCCGCCGAACGTTCCGTTCACGGACGAGAACACCACGACCGCGGTGTCGGGCCGGGTGGCGAGCAGCCGGTCGATGGCCGCGCAGCCGCCGGCCTTGGGCCGCAGCATCCGGTCCAGCCAGTCCGCGGACTCCGACCGCAGCTCGTGCTCCGACAGCCGCTCCCACTGCGCCGCGACGGGAGCGCCCGCCAGGTGCAGCACCAGGTCGAGCGTACGGCCCCAGCGCGCCTCCGCCCCGGCCACCTCACGGGCCAGCGCCTCCGGGTCGGCCACGTCGGCCTGCCGGTACATGACCTCGCCGACCGTGCTCAGGATCTCCAGCTCCCGCCGGGCCTCCGCGTCCAGCGACGCCGCGGGGGTGCGCCCGACGATCAGCAGCCGGACCCCGTGCGCGGTCACCAGGTGCTCGGCCACGGTCCGCCCCAGGCCGCCCAGGCCTCCGGTGAGCAGGCAGGTGCCGCCACGCGGCAGCGCGCCGGCGGGCACGTCGAACGCCTCCGGCAGCGGCACGGCGCGCAGCCGCTGCCGCAGCGGGGCGCCGTCCCGCACGGCGACCACATCG
>BCRI01000019.1 GCA_001552515.1 Sphaerimonospora mesophila NBRC 14179 = JCM 3151 | reverse complement strand
CGGGCGGAAGCCGTACCGGGATCGGAGGAGGGCCGGGCTCTTGGGCATGATCATGGCCGTGAGCTTCACTCGTTACGGACGGCTCTACTACCTCGATCCCGGCGGACACTCCCCGAAGGTGGGGGACAAGGTGCTCGTGCCCACCGACTCCGGCCCGGAGGTGGCCGAGTGCGTGTGGGCCCCGCAGTACGTCAGCGAGGACATCGACGGTCTGCCGGTCTGTCAGGGTCTGGCCGCCGACGAGCACCTGACCCGCGACGAGAGCAACCGCGTCCGCAGGGCGGAGGCGCGCAGCGTGTCGAAGCGTCTCATCAAGCGGCACGACCTGCCGATGAAGGTGGTCGGGGTCGACTACCTGGACGCCGACAACGTCTTCACCGTCTATTTCTCCGCGCCGCACCGGGTCGACTTCCGTGCCCTGGTCAGAGACCTGGCCAGGAACCTCAGGGCCCGGGTCGAACTGCGGCAGATCGGGCCGCGTGACGAGGCCAGGCTGCAGGGCGGCATCGGGCCGTGCGGACGCGATCTGTGCTGCGCGACGTTCCTCAAGGACTTCGAGCCGGTCTCGGTCCGGATGGCGAAGGACCAGGACCTGCCGGTGAACCCGCTCAGGATCGCCGGCGCGTGCGGGCGCCTGATGTGCTGCCTGAAGTACGAGCACCCGCTCTACCAGGAGTTCCGGGCCTCCGCGCCGCGTGCGGGGACCGCCGTCGACACCCCGGAGGGTCCCGGCACTGTGGTCGGCCACAACGTGCCGGGCGACTCGGTGATCGTCCGGCTGAACGACGGCGGCCGCCGGTGCGCCTGCTCCAGGGCGAGCGTGTGCTCTCCACGCAAACAGCACGACGAGATGTACGGCAAAGCGGACGACGCCGAAACCTAGATCGTCCTGCCGGGAAAAGAGCTGGAGCCGCAAGAACGTTTCCGGCTGGCTCCCGCTTTCGGTTGACGGCATGCTGGTCGGCGGCAGAGGAGACGGCGGACGACCGATGGGCCGGGGGTTCGCCGCCCTTCTCTGCCGTTCTCTGCCGTTTTTGACGTGGAAGCGGGGGGCCATGGGCCGGACAGACGACAGGGGCGGCACGGGCGACGCCGACGGATGGTCGCCGGGTGCGCGGCGCTCCCCCGAGCCGGGGTCCCGGCCGGGAACGCGCGGCGAGCGTGGCGTGATCCGTCGCCTCGCGGCAGCGGCCGCCGCCTCGGCTCTGCTCCTGGCCGGTTGCACCTCCGCAGCGCGTGGGGACGGCGGCCCGCCGGAGGCGGCTCGGACGGCCGACACGAACGCGGCGGCCGAGGCCCCCACCCCCGGGCTGCGGCCGTTCTACGGTCAGCGAGCGGCGTGGCGCGACTGCGGCGGGGGATTCGAGTGCGCCCGGATCCAGGTGCCGCTCGACTACGCCGATCCATCCGGCGAGCGGATCGAGCTGAGCGTGATCCGGCTGCCCGCTTCGGGCAAGCGGATGGGCTCGCTGCTCATCAACCCCGGCGGTCCCGGCGGCTCGGGGGTCGACTACGCCCGCATGGCCGGTGCCCAGTTCACCGACGCGATACGCGCGAAGTTCGACATCGTCGGCTTCGACCCGCGCGGCGTCGGCGAGTCGTCCCCGGTCCGGTGCATGTCGAGCAGGGAGCTCGACGCCTACTTCGCCCTGGACACCAGCCCCGACGCCCCCGACGAGGCCACCGCGCTGGAGACCGGCTCGAAGACGTTCGCCGACCGATGCGGGGCGGGGCGATCACGCCGGCTGCTCCCGTTCGTCGGCACGCCTGACGCGGCCAGGGACATGGACGTGCTGCGCGCGGTCCTGGGCGACTCCGGCCTCACCTATCTCGGCAAGTCGTACGGCACCTATCTCGGCGCGGTCTACGCGGGTCTGTTCCCCAAGCGGGTGCGTGCCCTGGCCCTCGACGGAGCCGTCGATCCGGCCGTCCCGACGCTGAAGTCCGAGCTCGTCCAGGCCAAGGGCTTCGAGGTCGCGCTGAAGGCGTTCGTCGAGGACTGCGTCAAGGACGCCGCCTGTCCCTTCACCGCCCGTACGGTCGACGGCGCGCTGCAGGAGATCACCGACCTGCTGAAGCGGGCCGACCGGAAACCGCTGAAGAACGACCTCGCGGACGGCCGCGAGATCAACGAGTCGTGGACGATCACCGGCATCATCACCCCGCTGTACGAACGCGAGGCGTGGCCGTTGCTGCGCCGGGCCCTGGGCCGTGCGCTCAAGGAGGGGAACGGCACGGACCTGCTGCGCATGGCCGACCTCCTGGTCGACCGCAAGCCCGACGGGTCGTACGCGAACCAGACCGAGGCCAACCTGGCGATCAACTGCCTGGATCATCCGTACCCGAAGGACATGGCGGCCTTCCGGAAGGCGGCGGCCGAGGCGGTCAAGGTGTCCCCGCGTTTCGGCAGCTTCGCGGTGTGGGGCTCGCTGCCCTGTGCGTACTGGCCGATTCCGGCCAAGAGCGAGGACAAGCCGATCAAGGCCGAGGGCGCGCCGCCCATCCTCGTGATCGGCACCCTGCGCGACCCGGCCACGCCGTACGAATGGGCGCAGGGCCTGGCATCGGAGCTGTCCTCCGGCGTGCTGCTCGGGTACGACGGGGACGGCCACACGGCCTACGCCACCGGGTCGAAGTGCGTCGACCAGGCCGTCGACGACTACCTGATTTCGCTGCGGGTGCCCGCCTCCGGCACGATCTGCCGGAAGACCGGATAGCCGTACCCGTGCCGTCTCCAAGCCGTGCGCGAGGACCCCGGTGAACCTGTAGACTGGGCCACGCCGTCTTACGGCATCGCCGCCTTAGCTCAGTCGGCCAGAGCGACGCACTCGTAATGCGTAGGTCAAGGGTTCGATTCCCTTAGGCGGCTCCACCTCAGAGGCCCCTTCCGGTCGAGGAAGGGGCCTTCTTGCCAACACGCATGGCCCTCATCTGGACCCGGACACCGCGAGACGGCTCACCTGGTTCGTTTACGCGAGCAGAAAACATCCGGACGGCCATGTCGAGAACCCGTGACCGGCTCCGTCCCCGGAATGAACGCGACCACAATGGGTCGCACCAGCACCGAGGAGAAACCCGATGGCCAAGTATCTGCTGCTCAAGCACTACCGCGGCGCTCCGGCTCCGGTCAACGACGTGCCCATGGACCGGTGGACGCCGGAGGAGATCTCGGCGCACGTGCAGTACATGCGGGACTTCGCGGCCCGGCTCGAGGAGACCGGTGAGTTCGTCGACGGTCAGGCACTCGCCCCCGAGGGGACGTTCGTCCGATATGACGGCGAGGGTCGCCCGCCGGTCACCGACGGTCCGTTCGCCGAGACCAAGGACCTCATCGCCGGCTGGATGGTGATCGACGTCGACGGCTACGAGCGCGCCATCGAGCTGGCCGGGGAGCTGTCGGCCGCCCCCGGGGCGGGCGGGAAGCCGATCCACGAATGGCTCGAGGTGCGCCCGTTCCTGGCCGCGCCGCCCACCATCACGGAGTGACCTTCTCAGTGGAGGAGGCCCTGCTCCGGAGTCTCACGCCGAGCGTGCTCGGGATCATCGTCCGCCGCGGAGCCGACTTCGCGGCGGCCGAGGACGCCGTGCAGGACGCGCTGGTCGAGGCGGTCCGCGTCTGGCCGGCCGACCCGCCGCGCGACCCGAAGGGCTGGCTGGTCACCGTGGCCTGGCGCCGGTTCCTCGACGCGACCCGGGCGGACGCGGCCCGGCGTCGGCGTGAGGACCTCCTCGACGAGGAGCCGGCGCCCGGACCGGCGCCAGAGGTGGACGATACGCTCCGGCTCTACTTCCTGTGCGCCCACCCGTCGCTGACGCCGTCGTCCGCGGTCGCGCTCACACTGCGCGCGGTCGGCGGGCTGACCACCCGCCAGATCGCCCGGGCCTACCTGGTGCCCGAGGCGACCATGGCGCAGCGGATCAGCCGGGCCAAGCGCACCGTCTCCGGTGTGCGGTTCGACCAGCCCGGCGACGTCGCCACCGTGCTGCGCGTCCTCTACCTGGTCTTCAACGAGGGCTACTCCGGTGACGTCGACCTCGCGGCCGAGGCCATCCGGCTCACCCGGCAACTCGCGGCCGCGATCGACCATCCCGAGGTGGCGGGGCTGCTCGCCCTCATGCTGCTCCACCACGCCCGGCGCGCCGCCCGGATCGCGCCCGACGGCAGCCTGGTGCCGCTCGCCGAGCAGGACCGCGACCGGTGGGACACCGAGGCGATCAGCGAGGGCGTCGAGATCCTGCAGGCGGCCCTCGCCCGTGACCGGCTGGGCGAGTTCCAGGCCCAGGCCGCCATCGCGGCACTCCACGCCGACGCGCCCACCGCCGAGGAGACCGACTGGGTGCAGATCGTCGAGTGGTACGACGAGCTCACGCGCCTGACCGACAGCCCGATCGTCCGGCTCAACCGCGCGGTGGCCGTCGGCGAGGCCGACGGACCGCGCGCCGGCCTGGCGGCGCTCGCGGCGCTGGACGCCTCACTGCCCCGCTACGCCGCGGTGGCTGCGTACCTCCACGAGCGCGACGGCGACCCGGTGACGGCGGCACGGCTGTACGCCGAGGCGGCCCGGAAGGCGCCCAACCTCGCCGAGCGCGACCACCTGACGCGCCAGGCCGCCCGGCTCAACGCCCGCCGGTTGCGCTGACGGGCCACGTTCTGACTCTCCCGGCACTTGACACGGCCCCGCCACTGTGCCGATGAGGATCCGCCCGGGAGCCCACCGGGCATCGTAAGCCGATCTTAGAAATCGGACACCAATGGACAAACGTGACTTTATTAGTTTAATCATGGATATAGAATGACAAGCCTGGATAAAACCGTTATGTGGCGGTTTGTGGTGGGTTCGTCCCGGCAATCAAGCAGATGCAGGAAAATAGTCCGTTAGGGGGCTGAGGGGGTGTTTCTCCTGCGAGGCTACAGAAACGCCTCCGAAAATTAAGGGCAATCGAATCCTGTCAAGGGGGACACGTAATGCCCGCATTCAAGAACATCATCGCCGGACTGGCGCTGGGGACCGCGATCACGGGCGGTGCGCTCGCATTGGGTGCCACCGCGGCCAGCGCCTCCGTCGTGCCGGCCTGGGGTGGCGGACTCGGCGGCTTCGGGGGCGGCTTCGGCGGCTTCGGAGGCGGATTCGGGGGCGGTTTCGGCTGCGGCGGCGGCTTCGGAGGCGGCTTCGGGGGCGGCTTCGGCGGCGGTGGGTTCGGAAACTGCAACACGGGCTGGATGAACAACAGCATGTGGAACCAGAACATGTTCAACGACCAGTTCAACGACGACTCCGCGTTCGCGGTTTCCAACGGTGTCTCCACCATTGCGTTCCGAGGCAGCACCAACTCGAACACCAACTGGTGGAACAACTCCATGTTCAACAACAACATGGGGTTCGGCAACAACACCTGGTTCAACAACGGCAACAACAACAATTGGTGGTGAGAAAGAACTCAACTGTGACGGCCGGCGGATGCGACCGGCCGATGGCCCGACGGCCCGATGGCGCATGGTCGTCCTGGTAGGCGTCTGACAGTTCGGCGTGAATACCGAACACGACCTGGTCACGTACGGTTGAGAAAAAGGGCTCCGGCGGACGTCGCTCCGCCGGAGCCCTGTTCGCTGCTCGCGAGGGCATGGCCGCCGGGTGTCGCTGCCGTTCGGTACGGCCGGGCATGCGCGAGTGTCAGGCCCGGATGACCCCCTTGGTGCGCATGAGGAACTCGGCGAGATAACCGTCGTGCGGGACCCAGGGCGCCATCCAGTGGGTCGGTTGATCACCGATGTAGACGTTGCTTATCGTCGGCTCCGCCATCAGGCGGTCGATCAGCTCTCCGTCCCGGGTGATCGCGGTCAGCACCAGCGTGTCCTTCAGCGGCTCGACGCCGTCGCCGGGTGACCAGGGTGCGACCCAGACGCAGGGGAAGGAGAGCTCGATTCCGGTCTGGGAGGCGTCGGCGCGATCGACCAGCATGACCGCCGGCCGCAGGACCCCGATGCCGTCTCCGAGATCGTCGACGATGCCGTCGCCGCCGAGCAGGATCTCGGCGTCGCCCACGCGATCGAACAGGTACTTCTCGACGGCCCGGGCATCGGCGAGAGACCGCGCGGGCAGCACGGCATCGTCGTCCGCCGGCGGAAGACTCGGGATGGCGGACAGCCGCTCGGCCACGGCCTCCGCCAGGGGGCGGGGGTCACCCGCAGCGAACACCGCCGTCGTGTTCACACACGCGGTGCCGCCCTGCGCGCTGACCGAGTCGACGACGACGTCCAGGTGCGGGGCCCAGTCCTCCCCGGTGATCAAAATCTTGGACCGTCCCGGCCCCTGCGGAAGTACGTCGGCGTGCCGGCCGTACTTGCGCGTCACGTCCTCGCCGCCGTACACCATCGCGAGGTCGGCGCCGCGGATGATGTCGTCGGCCACCGCGTGGTCGGCAGGCAGGAAGACCACCTGGTCGTCGGCGAAACCCGCCTCGCGCAGCGCCGTGATCAGACGGTGGGGGGTGAACGGCTCCCGCCGGGAGGGCCGGACGGCGACCCGATACCCCAGCGCCAGTGCCTCCAGCCACAGCGTGTGCACGGCCGGATGATTGCCCGCCGCGTGTACGGCGAAGACGTCGCCACGCCGCACCCAGAGGGCGCGGCCCTCGCGGGTCGCCGGATCCCGCCAGTCGTCGACGGCCCCGTACGGCCTGGCCCACCGCGTCGAGCCGTACGCCTCGGCGGCGCTGCGCGCGATGGCGTCGGTCGCCGCCCGCACCACCGAGATCGGCATTCCGGAGACGCGGCTCACCATGCGCTGATAGTGCTCGGCGGAGAGTCCGTTGACGGGCCCGGTGGCGAACAGACGGCCGGCGCGTGCGAGAGCCTCGTCCCGCTCCCCGGGCGGCAGGGTCCGCGCCCGGTGGAGCGCCGCCATGGTGCGTTGCACGTACAGCCGCGGCACCAGGCTGAGCTCGGCGACCGGGTTTCCGGCGAGATCCGGAACGGTCGACCGGCTGCGGGTACGGTAAGGACCGGTCGGGCCGAGCGCGTCGAGCCGGCCCGGCTCGATCGACAGCGCGGTCATCAGTACACCCCCTCGATGACCCGCTCGTCGCCGAATACGGCGAGCGGTGCGACGTCGGCGACGGCATCGCCGAGCTGACCCGGTGGCGGCTGGATCCGCAGCGCCGTGTCCCGTTCGAGATTGTTGGGCAGCAGCAGGTTCTTGCTGATGTGGTTCATCACGACCTGTCCGCGCTCGCCGTACGGAACCTCCCGTCGGGTCTTCGGATCGACGACGGAGAAGGTGATGTACGGAGAGAACGGGTCGAAGACGCAGGGGTCGTCGTCGCCCAGTCCCACCCGCTCGCTCACCGCCCCCATGATCATCGTGCTGCCGTAGTTTCCGATGATCTTGACGTTCGGGAACACCTCGTCGCGCAGCAGCACGCGGGTGTCCGGATCCAGATGGGCACCGGCCCAGACGATGACCCGGACCTTCTCATTGACGAGGGCGACCAGTTCGTCCCTGCGGGCGAGCCGGACCAGCAGCGGCGGAGTGATCACCAGGATCCCGACGTCCTGGGTGCGCAGCGGATGCGCGCTCTGGTCGATCAGGTGCTCGGCGTAGCGATCGGCCTCGTCGAGACGGCCGTCGCCGATGAGCTTCTTCACCCACCGGGGATCGAGGTCGATGGAGAACCTGAAGCCACCGCGCCGATCGGCCTGCTGTTCGATCAGTCCGCCGAAGATGTGCGGCCCGCTCGGGCCCACCGAGAGCCAGTCGGCGCCCCGCGGATAACCGTGCGCGTCCATGATCCGGTTCTGGTGGTGCATCAGCCGGTCCATCCAGTCGGCGAGCGTGACCACGCGCTTGGGCGGGCCGGTGGTGCCACCGCTCTCGAAGACTCCGATCACCTCGGCCCGGGAGCCATAGCCCCTGGGCACGAGATCTTCGACGCGAACCTCGCGAAACTCGTCCACCACATCGGGGAAGAGCCGCAGGTCGGCGAAGGTGCGCACATCGGTGCGGGGGTCGAAGTCGAGGGTCTTGGCTCGCGCCAGCCAGAATGGCGAGCCGGTCCGCGGGTCGAAGTGCCAGCGCATGGCCGCCTCGATGAACTCCTCGCCATCCGGCACCTGGTCGACCGGGCAGTCGAGAACCGGATCCGCAGCATCAGACATATGGTCTCCCGCTTGCTCCGGTGCACGTCCGATCAGACTATTTCGCTTTAAGCCATTTATGTGTCAAATCTCCACTTATGTCCTGTTCTGTGTACGGAAAGAACCCGTCGGTGCGCGAGGTGATCTGCCGAGCATCGGCTCGCGACCTGGTCGCCCGACCGGCGGGAGTTCTCCGCGTTCCACCCCGTGTGAACGCTTGGCGGCCAACCGTTCACATGGGGCTCAGCGGTGGGAACACCTCCGATCCGAGGGCCGGGCCGTGGAAAAACGAGATGCCGCGAGGCGGGGCCGCTGGATAGCCTGCGCGAGGAGCACAGGAGGAGATCACCGTGGGACACGTCGAGGTCGGGCATCTCACGTACGTGCTGCCGGACGGCAGGCCGCTGCTGGACGACGTCTCGTTCCGGGTCGGGGAGGGCGTCAAGGCCGCGCTCGTCGGTCCCAACGGAGCGGGCAAGACGACCCTGATCCGCCTGATCGCCGGCGATCTCCAGCCGGTCGAGGGCTCGGTGGCGCGCTCCGGCGGCCTCGGCGTGATGCGCCAGTTCATCGGCGGGATCCGCGACGGCAGCACGGTCCACGATCTGCTGCTCGGCGTCGCGCCCACACGGGTCAGGGAGGCCGCGGCCCGGCTCCACGATGCCGAGCTGGCGATGATGGAGCGCGACGACGAGAAGACCCAGATGCGGTACGCCCAGGCGATCACCGACTACACCGACGCCGGCGGCTACGACGCCGAGGTGCTCTGGGACGCGTGTACGATCGCCGCCCTCGGCATGCCGTACGACAAGGTGAAATATCGTGACGTGAGCACGCTGTCCGGGGGTGAGCAGAAACGGCTCGTGCTGGAGGCCTTGCTCCGCGGCCCGGACCAGACCCTGCTGCTCGACGAGCCCGACAACTACCTCGACGTGCCGGGCAAGCTGTGGCTCGAACAGGCCCTGCGCGAGACACCGAAGACCGTGCTGCTGGTCTCCCACGACAGGCAGCTCCTCGCGAACGTCGCCGACCGGATCGTCACCGTCGAGTCCGGAAACATCTGGATCCACGGCGCCGGCTTCGCCACGTACGCCGAGGCCCGGCGGGAACGCAACGAGCGGCTCGACGAACTGCGCCGCCGCTGGGACGAGGAGCACGCCAAGCTCAAGCGCCTGGTCAACATGCTCAAGCAGAAGGCGAGCTACAACGACGGCATGGCCCCCGCCTACCACGCGGCCCAGACGCGGCTGCGCCGCTTCGAGGAGGCCGGGCCGCCGGAGGTCCCGCCGAAGGACCAGCGCATCAGCATGCGGCTGCGCGGCGGCCGGACCGGCAAACGGGCGGTGACCTGCGAACGCCTGGAGCTGACCGGGTTGATGAAGCCCTTCGACCTGGAGGTCTGGTACGGCGAGCGCGTCGCCGTGCTCGGCTCCAACGGATCGGGCAAGTCCCACTTCCTTCGGCTGCTCGCGGGCGAGGAGATCGGGCACACCGGGGCGGCCCGGCTCGGTGCACGGGTCGTTCCCGGGCATTTCGCCCAGACCCATGCCCGTCCCGAGCTGTTCGGACGGACGCCCTGCGAGATCGTGATGACCGGACACGCCCGGCTCAGGAACGAGGCGATGAAGGCCCTGGCCCGGTACGAACTGGCCGGACGCGTCGCCGACCAGCGGTTCGAGACGCTGTCGGGAGGCCAGCAGGCCAGGCTGCAGATCCTGCTGCTGGAGCTGTCCGGAGCCACGCTGCTGCTGCTCGACGAGCCGACCGACAACCTCGACCTGGCCAGCGCCGAGGCGCTGCAGGAAGGCCTGGACTCCTTCGACGGCACGGTGCTGGCGGTGACCCACGATCGATGGTTCGCCGCCGACTTCGACCGTTACCTGGTCTTCGGCGCCGACGGACGGGTATACGAGTCGCCGGAGCCGGTCTGGGACGAACGCCGGGTGGTCCGCCCGAGATAGGCGGCGGCACAATGCGGTCGGCGGCGATTCGTCGTAACCCCGGCGGAAGCCCGTAAAGATACCGTACGGCCTGCGCGTGTCCGAGAGGTCACCGTCCGTTTCAGCGGTTATGACGACTAAGTGACACGACGTAGCCCAATGACGATCGCTCTCGCACTCGCCCTCGCCGCGCTGGCGCCGGCGGCGTGCGGCGAAGACAAGCAGGCGGATGCCCGTCCGCTCGTCCTCAAGGAGCAGGTCTCCTCCATCGCGAAGTCCGGCGCCGGCTATGTGGTGAGCTGGGCGGGCGTGCTCACCAACGCCAACCGCTGGCACTTCGGAGAGAACGCGATCGCGACGATCACCGCCGTGGACGCCGCCGGCAAGGAGGTCGTCCACATGAAGCAGCCGCTGGACGCGGTCCCGCCCGGGAGGTCCGTGGCGTTCAGCGGCCAGACGACGGTCAGCGGACGGCCGGTCCGGGTGAAGATCGAATGCGGCCACGCGACCTGGAGCCGCGTCCCGCGCATCCCGTCGGCCTTCCTGCCGTTCCCGATCTCCGACGTCGTCACCGAGCGGCTGCACGAGGGGAGCTACCTGATCACCGGTTATGTGCTCGATCCCTTCCTCAAGGCGGCGAGCGGCGTCGCGGTGACGGCCCTGCTGCGCGACCCCGCCGGCAAGCTGGCCGGCGGCGGCACCGCCTACCTCGACAAGGTCCAGGCGAACCTCAAGCGCCGGTTCGTCATCACCGTCGACGGCGTGACCGGCGGCACGATCGCCAAGACCGACGTGCTCGCCAGGACGTGGGGGACCACCGCCAAGCCGTACATCGACCTCGCCCTCGCCGGGGCGGCCCCGATCCACACCGTCGCGCCCAGCACCAAGCCGTTCGTCAAGGACCGCGGTTACCAGGTGCTCGCCGACCGGCGGCAGTGAGCGGCGGACGGCGAGCAGCGGCTCGTGGGCGGGGACCGGCACCGCCGCCCGGTCAGGCGGCCGGGGCAGGTTACCGTGAGGGCATGAGAACCCCGAGGATCGTGCTCTTCGGAGCCACCGGGTTCACCGGCCGGCTCACCGCGGCGGCGCTGATCGCGCGGGGAGCCCGGCCGCTGCTCGCGGGGCGCGACCCCGCCAGGCTGGAGGCGTTCGCCGCCTCCCTGGCGGTACGGCCGCCCACGGCGGTCGCCGACGTGACCCGCCCGGAGTCGCTTTGCAAGATCGTCGGCCCAGGCGATGTGCTGATCTCGGCGGTCGGGCCGTTCATGCGCTGGGGGGAGGTGGCGGTCATGGCGGCGACCGAGGCGGGCGCCGTCTACCTGGACACCGCCGGCGAACCCCCGTTCATCAAGCGGATCTTCCAGCGGTACGGCCCGGCCGCCGGCGCGGGCGGGGCCGCGCTGATCACCGCCTTCGGGTACGACTACGTGCCCGGCAACCTGGCCGCCGCCCTGGCCCTGCGCAAGGCCGGATCGGAGGCGGTGCGGGTGGACGTCGGCTACTTCGTGCGCGGTGATCTGGCCGGTCGGCTCAGCCCCGGCACCCGCGCCTCCGCGCTCGGCATCCTCCTCGAGCCGATGTACGGCTTCCGCGAGGGCCGCATCGTCCACGAGCACGGCCGCACCCGGGCGTTCCTCGTCGGGGGACGCCGCCGTTACGGCATCGCCGTGGGCACCTCCGAGCACTTCGCCCTGCCGCCGGCCCACCCCGGCCTGCGCGAGGTCAACGTCTATCTGGGCTGGCTGGGCCGGTTCACCCGGGCCGCAGGGACGCTGGCCCGGGCGAGACCGGTGCTCGCCACCCTGCCGGGCGCCCGCCGGGTGACGGATGCGCTGGCCGACCGGGTGATGCGCGCGGGAAGGTCACCCGTCCCCGCCGGCCCGGCCGTCTCCTCCCAGATCATCGCCGAGGCGTACGACGCGAGAGGCCGCCTGCTCGCCGCCGTGGAGCTCGACGGGGCGGATCCGTACGATTTCACCGCCCGGATCCTCGCGTGGGGCGCCACCACCGCACTCGCCGAGGGGGTAAGCGGCACCGGCGCCCTCGGCCCGGTGGACGCCTTCGGCCTCGAGGCGCTGACCCGGGCATGTGCGGACGCCGGGCTGGCCGCGCAGACCCGTTGAGTGGGCGGGTTCGACCGGAAGGGTGCCGTTTAGCGCGGATCAGCGTGGTTTTCCCCATTAAGTCATTACATCAACAGGTAAATCTGGAAATTGATGAATAATTTCGATGGGCAGGCCGCGGTGAATTCGCGTCCCTCTCGTCACAATTCAGAGAATCGGTAGAGCTGGTAGTTACCGAGCATTTACTCTGCGTTATATGAATGATGGCGTCCTGGTGGAGGCGTTGCGCGCCCGCGATCCGGGTGCTCTCGCCGCGCTCTATGACACGTATGCAGAGAGCATCTACCGTTACTGCCGGATGATGCTGGGCGGCCCCGACAACGCCCAGGTCGCGTTACGAGACACACTGATCGCCGCCGAGGCCCTCGTCGGCGCCCTCGCGGACCACGAGTCGTTCCGGCCGTGGCTGTACGCCCTGGCGCGTGGAGAGTGCCGGCGCCGCAGGACGCCGGACGTCTCGCCGGTCGATCGGCGAAGCGAGCAGCCCGGCGATCAGTCGAACGACCGGGTGGGCGAGCGGACGGGTACGGCCCAGGCGGCGCCGAGCACGATGCCGTTCGACGCCGCGCGGTCCGGCGCCGCCCAATTCGATGGCGCGCAGTTCGACGCGGGGCTGCGGGACCCGGGCGATGTCACCGGTCCGATGGGTCCCGCCGGCGTCGCGGTGGCCGACCTGCGAGTGGTGGCCCAGGGCGCGGTGTCCGCGCTGTCGCTCGCCGACCGCGAAGTTCTCGACCTGACCACCCGCCACGACCTGTCGACGGCAGAGGTGGCGGCCATGCTCGGCGCCGGGCAGCGTTACGTGGAGGGGCTGCGGGAGTCGGCGACCGATCGCCTGCGCGATGCGATCACCGCCGAGATCCTCGCGCGGAAGAACGATCATGACTGCGATCGGGCCGCCAAGATGCTCACCGGGTTCTCCGGCGTGCTCGCCGCTGAGACGCGACACCGGCTGATCAGGCATCTGGCGCGGTGCGAGACCTGTTCCCGGCATCGGATGCGGCAGGTCTCCGCGACCAAGGTCTTCGCTCAGCTGCCCGAGACGGGTCTGCCGGACACGCTCCGCGTCCGGGTGCTGAGCTCCTTCGTCGACCCCGAACTCGTTCCCTACCGGAGGTTCGTCGCGAAACGGGTGGGTGCGCTCGATCCGTCGGGCTTTCCCAGGGCGGGCACCCGGCGTGAGGGCCGCCTGGCGCAGGCGGTGGCGGGGGCGGTGGCCACGGTAGCGGCGGCGGCGGCGATCGCGCTGGTTTTCGCACAGTTCTCCGGTGATCTGTCGGATTCGGTCTCCGATATCGCCGCGCGCCGGTGGCCGGTGGCGGACGGGTCCGCCACCGGTCTGTCGCCGGGTACGGCACAGCCGGACCCCGAGGCCGTCGCCCAGCGTCCGCCCCGGACTCCTGAGGAGCGGTCGCCAGAGGACCGATCTCCGGAGGCCCGGTCTCCGGGAGGTCGGGCGCAGCCCCAACCCGGCCGCCCCAACCTGGCCGAGCCGGTGATCCCGGTGATCCCGGCCGGACCCGCTCCACTGCCGGCCCCCGTGCCCCGGCCGGCTCCGCCGCCGACCGCACCCCGGCCCAAGCCCAAACCGCGGCCGGTGCCGACCGCCGAGCCGTCGGGTCCCAAGCCGACACCGCCGGGTGGAGAACCGGGAGAGACGCCGTCCATACCCTCGCCTGAGCCTCCCACCCGGCCTCCGTCCGGAGGCCCTCCGCCGCACTGGCCCGGCCACCATCCACCCCCGCATCGCCCCGGACCCTGGCCGGGTCACGGTCACTGGCCCGGCCGAGACCACCAGCACCACCGTTGGCCGTGCCATCACTGCGACGAGAAGCCGAGGCCGCGTCCGACACCCCGGCCGTCGGCCCGGCCATCGCCCCGCCCGTCGCCCGAGCAGTCGGGCCGGCCGTCGCACCGGCACCCGACCGCTTCCAGTCGCTGGTTCCATCGCAGCGGGGCGGACCGGTCCGGAGCGGCGAGGGAATCCATGGACGATCGCCGAAGGCCGCAGGCGAAGCCGTCCGCGCCGTCCAGATCGTCCAGATCGTCGAGTCCGTCCGGGCCGGCTGCCGGGTCGGCCTCTGAATCCGCTCAGAGGCCCTTGCACGAGCCCACGTCACAACCGGCCACGCCGTCCGATCCTCCGTCTGCTCCGCCACCTGCCCCACAGGCCGCTTCTCAGCAGGATGCCTGAGCGGTTCCGGCCGCTGTCTTATCGGGACGATCTCCTACATATGATGATTACCCTACGTATCTGAAACGTGTACTCAGAGTAATCGGAGGGAACTTGGGGGAGTGGAAGCACGGAAGGGGTAGTAATGCCACTCCTCAGAGCATCGGGGCTCGTCGCCGGCCTGGGATCGGGTCTGGTCCTTACCCTCGGCGGCGTGGCCGGAGCCGATCCACGACCGTCCGCCAAAGACGTGGCGAAGGCCCAGGCGCATGCCCAGGAACAAGCCCATGAACTGGACAGGGCCGAGGCCGACCTGACCGCGGCCCGGGCCCGTCAGGACGAGCTGGCGCAGAACGCCGAGAGCCTCGTCGAGGCGTACAACGGCGAACTCGTCCGCCTCGAGGCGGTCAAGGCGAGTTACGAGCAGGCGGCCCGGCACCTGCGCGGCGCGGCCGATCAGGTCGAGGAGGCCCGCGCCGCCGTCGCGGCCGAGGCGACGGCGAGTTACGGCGGATTGGCGATCTCCGTGCCGGGCGCCCTCGCCGAGAGCCTGAGCGACATCGGCGGTCTTCTGCAGCGGGCCAGCCTGCTGACGCACATGTCGGAGGCCCGGGTCGCCGCCCTGCGGCGCCTGAGCGACACCCGGCGGGTCTACGAGATCCTCCGCGCCCAGGCCGCCCAGGCGTACGCCGCACAGCTTCGCGCGGCCGAGCGGGTACGGCTGGCCAGGGACGCGGCCCAGGAGGCCGTCGACCGGCAGATGGAGACGACACGGCGGATCGAACAGGAGAAGCAGGAACTGTCCGAGAGTCTCGCGGCCGCCCAGTCCAGAGTGGACGAACTGAAACGGGCGAGACAGGAGTCGCGACAACGGTCGACGCGAGAACGATCGGCGGCAGGCCTTGGCGGGGGCGGCGGAAGGGTCCCGGCGTGGGCCGGCCGTCTGGGGTCGGGCCGAGGCGGACTCGCCGCCCAATGGGCGCTGAAACAGCTCGGCAAGCCGTACGTCTGGGCGGCCGACGGGCCGGCGGGCTTCGACTGCTCAGGCTTGACCATGAGAGCCTGGCAGCGGGCGGGGGTCTCCCTCGATCACTGGACCGGCACCCAATGGACTTCGGGACGCCGCGTGTCGCTGAAGAACCTGCGCACCGGGGACCTGGTGTTCTTCGGCAGATCGGGCCGAGATCCGCACGGCATCCATCACGTGGGGATCTACATCGGGCGAGGAATGATGGTCCACGCCCCCCGAACGGGGGACGTGGTGCGCATCTCACCGATCTGGCGGCACGATCTGGTCGGCGCCACCAGGCCCGCGACCTGACCGGCGGACCACTTCGCGCTACGGTCGGCTCAATGCTCCTCGGCGCCGCCCTCTTCTTCCTGGAACCGCTTGAGAGACGCCATGATCTCGGACTCGGCCTCGGTGCGGCCGACCCAGTTGGCGCCCTCGACGGACTTGCCGGGCTCCAGGTCCTTGTAGACCTCGAAAAAGTGCTGGATCTCCAGCCGGTCGAACTCGGCGACATGATGTATGTCGCGGATGTGCTCCATGCGCGGATCCGTCGACGGGACGCACAGCACCTTGTCGTCGCCGCCCTTCTCATCGGTCATGCGGAACATGCCGACCGCGCGGCAGCTGATCAGGCAGCCGGGGAAGGTCGGTTCCTGGAGCAACACCAGCGCGTCGAGCGGATCTCCGTCCTCACCCAGAGTGTTCTCGATGAAGCCGTAGTCGGCGGGGTACTGGGTCGACGTGAAGAGCAGGCGATCCAACCGGATGCGGCCAGTCTTGTGGTCCACTTCGTACTTGTTCCGTTGTCCTTTGGGGATCTCCACGACAACGTCGAACTCCACTGGTTCCTCCGCTCAAGCCCCCGGTGTCCCGGATGGGCATTAATGTCTCGTAGGCGTGGTTCCGGTCGGCGCGAAATGAGGGTCTCGTGGTGCTGCGACGTGAGCGGTGGATGGTGGTGGCCACCCTCGCCCTCCTGCAGATCTTCGTCGTCGTCGCGGGTGTCTATGGCTACATGGTCATCCATGACGGCACCCGGACGCCGGCCCCTATCGCGTCCCCGGAACCGGCCCCCACCCCCATCATCACCGCGGGTCCGGTTCTGGCCGCGGCTGGGGACGGGGTCCTTCCCGTCAAGGGTACTTTGACCTCCAGATTGCGTGACGCCATGGGTGCCCCGGGGCTGGGGAAGAACGTGGCGGGCGTCGTACTCGACGCCAGGACCGGGGAGTCGCTCTTCGACGGCGATTCGGCGCGGCCGGTCACCCCGGCGTCGACGACCAAGGTCGTCACCGCGGTGGCCGTGCTCGCCTCGGTCGGTCCCGACGCCAGGTTCGCTACACGGGTGGTCCGGGGGAGGACCAGGAACTCGATCGTTCTCGTCGGGGGCGGCGACCCCACCCTCGCCGGGCCGAAGGGCACCGGTAAGGACGGCGGATATCCGCGACCGGCCTCGCTCGCGCAGCTCGCCTCGCGTACGGCCAAGGCGCTCAAGGCGGCCGGGATCACCCGGGTGAACCTGTCGTACGACTCGTCCCTGTTCGGCGGCCCGCGGTCGGCGCCCGGCTGGAAGCCGAACTACATCCCCGAGGGCAGTGTGGCACCGGTCACGGCACTGACCATGGACGAGGGCCGGACGACCGGCGGCGGACGGCTGACCGACCCGCCGCGCGAAACCGCCGCCGCCTTCGCCGCGCTGCTGCGGCGGGCCGGCATCGCCGTCGGCGGCGACATCCGGCCCGGTGCCGCCCCGGGACCCGAAGGACAGAACGCAAAAAACCGGACCGCGCAAGACGGCACGGCTCAGGACGGCACGGCTCAGGACGGCACGGTTCAGGACGGCACGGTTCAGGACGGTACGGCTCAGGACACCGCGGCCAAGGACGGCGCGGCCCGATACGCGGCGGGTCAGGAACTGGCCCGGGTGGAGTCGCCGCCGGTCTACGCGCTCGTCGAGCGGATGCTCACGCTCAGCGACAACGATCTCGCCGAGGCCCTCGCCCGTCAGGTGGCGGTGAAGGAGGGCCTGCCGCACACCTTCAGGGGCGCCACCGACGCCGTCCACCGGATCCTGGCCAAATTGAACCTGGACCAGGGCGTCGAGGTACACGACGGCAGCGGGCTGTCCACGCGCAACCGCATCACCCCGGCCGCGCTCGGCCGTCTGCTGGCCGCCGCGTCCTCTCCCGCCCACCCCGACCTGAACTCGCTGATCAGCGGGCTGCCCGTGGCCGGGTTCACCGGCACCCTGCACGGCCGGTACGGAAAATCCGAATCGGCGCCCGGTGCCGGATTGGTCCGCGCCAAGACGGGGACGCTCAACGGCGTGAACACCCTCGCGGGCATCGCGTACACGGCCGGCGGGCGGCTGGTGACGTTCGCGTTCATGGCGGACGAGGTGACTGATCCGGACAGAGCGATCGCCGCGCTCGACAAAATGGCCACGATCGTCTCCCAGAGCTGATTCGGCGTCCCCTCGCGCGGGGGGAACGCGGAGAACGTACGGTGGTGGGTATGCAGGTGATCGACTGGGATCTGGCCGTCGCGACCGGAGTTCGCCTCGTGCGCCCCGGGCCACAGGTGAGCCGTGAGGAGGCCAGACAGGCGGTCGCCGAGCTGCGGCGCCTGTCCCGAGACGCCGAAGGACACGTGCGGGAGTTCACCCGTCTCGACTCGGCCCCGCCCGAGGCGGCGACCGTCGTGGACCGGCCGGGCTGGATCCGGGCCAACGTGGACGGGTTCCGGGTGGTGCTGGAGCCGCTGACCGACAAGATGTCGAGCATGCCGGCGATCGTGTCCGCCGTCGGCTCTCGCATCACCGGCCTCGAGGTGGGCGCCGTGCTGGCGTTCCTCGCCTCCCGGGTGCTGGGGCAGTACGAGCTGTTCCTCCCGCCCGACCCGAGCGGGGTCGCCCCGGCGGGGCGGCTGACGCTGGTCGCGCCCAACATCGTGCACGCCGAGCGTGAGCTCGGGGTCGACCCCCGTGACTTCCGCCTGTGGGTCTGCCTCCACGAGGAGACCCACCGGGTGCAGTTCACCGGGGTGCCGTGGCTGAGGGAGTACGTCCGGGGCCAGATGACCGAGTTCCTCCTGGCCTCCGAGATGGACCTCATGACCCTGCTGGAGCGGCTGCGGGCCGCCTCGGGCGCGGTCGCCGACGCCTTCAAGGGCGGCGAGAGCAATCTCATCGAGGCCATCCAGACCCCCGAGCAGAAGGCCGTCCTCGATCGCGTCACCGCGGTGATGACGCTGGTGGAGGGACACGGCGACTACGTCATGGACGCGGTGGGGCCGTCGGTCGTGCCGTCGGTCGCCGAGATCAGAGCCAAGTTCCAGCGCCGCCGGGAGGGCGGATCGCGCATGGACCAGCTCATCCGCCGGCTGCTGGGCATCGAGCTCAAGATGAAGCAGTACGCCGAAGGCTCCAAGTTCGTCCGGACCGTGGTCGAGGAGGCCGGGATGGACGGGTTCAACCAGGTCTGGACCTCCCCCGAGACGCTGCCCACCCGCGACGAGATCGCCGCCCCCGACACCTGGATGTCGCGCGTCCTCACCTCCGCATGACCCCGCACCCCGGCGTGATGCCGCGGGTCTCGTCCCGCTGAGAGATCACCGGGAGAGAATGGGGGTATGGGTCCGCATCCCGCTGTCGCCGACGTGCGCCGTGCCGTACGACTGTGCCTGGCCGATCTGACCGGTGGCGAGCCCGGGAAGCCGGGCGGGAAACCTCGCCGGGCCGACCGGGGCGCGCTTGTGCTGGTCGCGTGCAGCGGAGGGGCCGACTCGCTCGCGCTCGCCGCGGCCCTCGGGTTCTGCGCGCCGCGCCTCGGCCTGCGCGCCGGGCTGCTGACCGTCGATCACGGCCTGCAGGAGGGCTCCGCCGAGCGGGCCCGGGAGCTCGTACGGCTCGCGCCCACGCTCGGCCTGGACCCCGCCGAAGCCCTGACCGTGGTCGTGGACGGGGACGGCGGTCCGGAGGCGGCGGCGCGTGACGCGCGTTACGAGGCGTTGTCCGAGGCCGCGCGGCGTCTTGATGCGGCGGCCGTGCTGCTCGGCCACACGCTGGACGACCAGGCGGAGACCGTGCTCATGCGACTGGCCCGTGGCAGCGGCAGCCGTTCCCTTTCCGGTATGCCGGAGGTGTCCGGCATCTACCGTCGGCCGCTGCTCGGCCTCGCCCGCGCGAGAACCCGGCAGGCGTGCGCGGCGCTCGGCCTGTCGCCCTGGGACGATCCGCACAACGTCGATCCCGCCTACACCAGGCCGCGGGTGAGGCACGACGTGCTGCCGGTGCTGGAGGCGGCGCTGGGGCCTGGGGTCGCCGAAGCGCTCGCCCGTACGGCACGGCTCTGCCGAGACGACGCGGACGCGCTGGACGAGTGGGCCGACGACGTCTACGCCAAATCGCTGATGTCCGACGGCGGGCTGATCGCGGCCGTGCTCGCGCAGGCGCCTGCGGCCGTACGGCGGCGGGTGCTGCGGCGGGCCGCCGTGGCCGCGGGGTCTCCGGCGTCAGCGCTGGCCGCCGTCCACATCGAAGCGGCGGATCGCCTGGTCACGGACTGGCACGGGCAGAAGGGCGTCGACCTGCCCGGCGGGGTCGGAGTGGTCCGGCGCTATGGCACCCTGTACTTCGTCGACAACCTCGCGTAAGGAAACCCCCAGGTGGATGCAGCCGACATGGGCAAGGACCTCTCCAGCGTCCTCATTTCGGAAGCGGAACTCCAAGCCAAGATCAAAGAGCTCGCCGGCCAGATCGACGCCGACTACGCAGGGCAGGATCTCCTGATCGTCGGTGTGCTCAAGGGCGCCGTCATGGTCATGGCGGACCTCGCGCGAGCGCTGCACATTCCGGTGCGGATGGACTGGATGGCCGTTTCGTCCTACGGCGCCGGGACCAGGTCGTCCGGGGTCGTCCGCGTGCTCAAAGATCTCGACACCGACATCGCGGGCCGGCACGTGCTCGTGGTCGAGGACATCATCGACTCCGGCCTCACGCTGTCGTGGCTCATGAACAATCTGAAGTCGCGTGATCCCGCATCCGTGGAGATCTGCGCACTTCTGCGCAAGCCGGATGCCGTGAAGGTGCCGATCGACGTGCGTTATGTGGGGTTCGACATCCCCAACGAGTTCGTCATCGGCTATGGCCTCGACTACTCGGAGCGGTACCGTAACCTGCCGTTCATCGGCACTCTCGCACCACATGTCTACGGAGGCGAGTAAGCCCTGAGCGAATCCCCCTTCCAAATGGGGTGTCATTCGCTCCCAGGTAGGGGAACACGGGAATGCCTGACGTACGTTGGAATGGCGAAGCCGGACGCCGTGCGGGCGGTTACCCCGAGCGGCGGGCGGGTGTACCTTCGGATATCCGTAGGGTGCCGAAGGTAACCTCCGGTAGTCAGTAGGAGCGGTAAGGGATGCCGCGACCCCGGGACCTCCCGGGGCCAGGCCTCGGTCAGGAAGGAACGGGCCCCCCGGGGTTCCGCAACGGATGGATCTCAAGCGATTTACACGTGGGCCACTGCTGTGGATCCTGGGCATCGGTTTGCTCATCCTGCTCGTCACCACGATGTTCGGCGGTGACGGCAACTACACGCCCGCCGACACCTCCACGGTCGTCCAGCAGATTCAGCAGGGCAATGTCAAGAGTGCGACCATCGTCGACAAGGAGCAGCAGGCCAAGCTGACCCTGAACTCGCCGATCGCGGTCGGGGGCAAGCAGACCGACCGCATCCAGTCCTCCTGGGTCTACGGACAGGGCCCTGAGCTGACCAAGGCACTGGAGACGGCCAAGCCGAAGCAGGGCTGGACCGTCGAGGTTCCCAAGGACAACTTCCTCGTCAGCCTGCTGGTCAGTTTCCTGCCGATCATCATCATCGTCCTGATCTTCCTGTTCATCATGAACCAGATGCAGGGCGGCGGCTCCCGGGTCATGAACTTCGGGAAGTCGCGGGCGAAGCTGATCACCAAGGACACCCCCAAGACCACGTTCGCCGATGTCGCGGGTGCGGACGAGGCCATCGAGGAACTCCAGGAGATCAAAGAGTTCCTGCAGGCCCCGGCCAAGTTCCAGGCGATCGGCGCGAAGATCCCCAAGGGTGTGCTGCTGTACGGCCCGCCCGGCACCGGTAAGACCCTGCTGGCCAGGGCCGTCGCCGGTGAGGCCGGCGTGCCGTTCTACTCGATCTCGGGTTCCGACTTCGTCGAGATGTTCGTCGGTGTCGGCGCCTCCCGGGTCCGCGACCTGTTCGAGCAGGCCAAGGCCAACGCCCCGGCCATCATCTTCATCGACGAGATCGACGCCGTCGGCCGGCACCGTGGCGCGGGCCTCGGCGGTGGCCACGACGAGCGCGAGCAGACGCTGAACCAGCTCCTCGTCGAGATGGACGGCTTCGACGTGAAGGGCGGCGTGATCCTGATCGCCGCGACCAACCGGCCCGACATCCTCGACCCCGCCCTGCTGCGTCCGGGCCGTTTTGACCGGCAGGTCGTCATCGACCGGCCCGACCTCGAGGGCCGCAAGGGCATCCTGAAGGTCCACGGCCGCGGCAAGCCGTTCGCGCAGGACGTCGACCTCGAGGTGATCGCGCGGCGGACCCCCGGCTTCACCGGCGCCGACCTGGCGAACGTGATCAACGAGGCCGCCCTGCTCACCGCGCGGCAGGACCAGAAGCTGATCACGATGAACACGCTCGAGGAGTCCATCGACCGCGTGATGGCCGGCCCCGAGCGTAAGTCGCGGGTCATGTCGGACCAGGAGAAGAAGATCATCGCGTACCACGAGGGCGGACACGCCCTGGTGGCCCACGCGCTGCCCAACTCCGACCCGGTCCACAAGATCACGATCCTGTCGCGCGGCCGCGCCCTCGGCTACACGATGACCCTGCCGATGGAGGACAAGTTCCTCGCGACCCGCTCCGAGATGATGGACCAGCTCGCGATGCTGCTCGGCGGGCGTACGGCCGAGGAGCTCGTCTTCCACGAGCCGACCACCGGCGCGTCCAACGACATCGAGAAGGCGACCTCGATCGCCCGCCGCATGGTCACCGAGTACGGCATGAGCGAACGGCTCGGCGCGCGCAAGTTCGGCAGCGGCAACGGCGAGGTCTTCCTCGGCCGGGAGATGGGCCACGAGCGCGACTACTCCGAGCAGATCGCCTCGGCGATCGACGAGGAGGTCCGCCGCCTCATCGAGAGCGCGCACGATCAGGCGTGGGAGATCCTCGTCCAGTACCGTGACGTGCTCGACAACCTGGTCCTCGAACTCATGGAGAAGGAGACGCTCTCCCGCGAGCAGGTCCTGGAGATCTTCTCGCCCGTGGTGATCAGGGAGAAGCGGCCTTCCTACGCCGGGTACGGCAAGCGCCTCCCGTCCGACCGTCCTCCGGTCATCACCCCGAAGGAGCGGGCGAACGGCAACGGCTCGGCACTGCCGGCCGGCGGCGGCGCCAACCCCGCGCCGTGGACGGGGGCCGGCGAGCAGCAGTCCGCGCAGCGAGACGAGGCCTGACGATGGTTCCCCCCTTCCCAGGCTTCGATCACGACCGGATCGAGAAGGCCGTCCGCGAGATCCTGCTGGCGATCGGGGAGGACCCGGATCGTGACGGGCTGCGCGACACGCCCGCACGCGTGGCCCGCGCCTACGCCGAGCAGTTCGCCGGGCTCGGCCAGCGCCCGGAAGACGCGCTGACCACGATGTTCGACGCCGATCACGACGAGATGGTGCTCGTCAAGGACATCGAGGTGATGTCCACCTGCGAGCACCACCTCCTGCCGTTCCACGGCGTCGCGCACATCGGCTACACGCCGAACCAGAAGGGGCAGATCACCGGCCTGTCCAAGCTGGCCAGGCTGGTCGACGTCTACGCACGCCGGCCACAGGTGCAGGAGAGGATGACCTCGCAGATAGCGGACGGCCTGATGGCCGTGCTCGAACCGCGCGGGGTGATCGTGGTGATCGAAGCCGAGCACATGTGCATGACCATGCGCGGCGTCCGCAAGCCGGGCGCCAAAACGATCACATCGGCGGTCCGCGGCGACTTCCGCACCTGCGAGGCGACCCGGGCCGAGGCCATGTCGCTCATCCTGCGCGGTTGATCTCCCGGCGGCCCGCTTCCGATTCCCGCAGTCCCCTGTCCGTCCACAGGCGTACCCCCATGGGACCGATTGTGACCCCAGAGCATCTAGGCTGGACTTCATGACCGCATGGAGCGTGCCCGGGATGCCCGATCCCGGACGCTGCCTGGTCATGGGCGTCGTCAACGTCACCCCCGACTCCTTCTCCGACGGAGGCCGGTGGTTCGACCCCGACATCGCGATCCGGCACGGCCTCGAGCTGGTGGCCGAGGGCGCCGACATCGTGGACGTCGGGGGCGAGTCGACCCGGCCGGGCGCCGCCAGGGTCTCGCTCGACGAGGAGCTGCGCCGGGTCGAGCCGGTGATCCGGGCACTGTCCGGAGATGGCGTGACGGTCAGCGTGGACACCATGCGCGCCGAGGTGGCCGAGGTGGCGGTCGCGGCCGGGGCCCGGCTCGTCAACGACGTGAGCGGCGGCCTGGCCGATCCCGCGATGCCCCGGGTGGTGGCCGCCACCGGCGTGCCGTACGTGGTGATGCACTGGCGTGGACACAGCCGCGACATGGACAGCCGCGCCCTCTACCACGACGTGGTGACCGAGGTCGCCGAAGAACTGCGCAAGCGAGTCGATTCCGTGCTCGCCGAAGGCGTGAGGGAGGAGCAGATCATCCTCGATCCCGGTCTCGGGTTCTCCAAACAGGCGGAGCACAACTGGGCCGTGCTGGCCGGCATGGACACGCTCAACCGGCTCGGCCATCCACTGATCATCGGTGCGTCGCGCAAGCGGTTTCTCGGCCGCCTGCTCGCGGACCCGGACGGCACCCCGCGGCCGTTCGGCCGCAGCGACGACGCCACTCTCGCCGTCACCGCGCTCGCCGCGCGGGCCGGCGCCTGGTGTGTGCGGGTGCACAAGGTCGGCCCCAACGCTGACGCCGTACGCGTCGCCGCGGCGTGGCGGGCCGCCGAAAGAGACGCTGCGGGCGCGGGCGCCGGCCGGGGCCGGGGTGGAGAGGGACGGCGATGCCAGGAATGACGGATATCGAGGAGCTGGAGGCGCTCAACGAGGCGTTCTACCACGCGTTCGAGAGCGGCGACCTCGACAAGATGTCCGAGATCTGGATCGAGGACACCGAAGACCGGGTCGCGATGTGCGTGCATCCCGGCTGGGCGATGCTGAGCGGGCGGGCGGGGGTGCTCCGGTCGTGGGCGCTGTTCATGGCCAACACGACGTACATCCAGTTCGTGCTGACCGACGTGCGCACCATGCTGTGCGGTGACGTCGCGGTCGTCACCTGCACCGAGGACGTCCTGGTCCCGGCCGGGGCCGACGAGGTGGGCTTCGCCGCGGGGCTCGTCGTCGCCAGCAACACCTTCATCAGGACCGAGGCGGGCTGGCGGCTCTGGATGCACCACGGGTCCCCCATCCTCCAGGCGGAGGACGAGGTGGAGGCGGACGACCATGAGCGGTGACACCATCCGGCTCGCCGGGTTACGGGTGCGCGGCAGGCACGGCTGCCTTTCCGCCGAGCGCGAGCTCGGCCAGGAGTTCGTCGTCGACGTGACGCTCTTCCTGGACACGGCGCCCGCCGCCGCTCATGACGATCTGAGCAGGACGGTCGATTACGGCGCTCTCGCCGTACGACTCGCCGAGATCGTGGCAGGTGAACCCGTCGATCTCATCGAGACCCTCGCCGACCGCCTCGCGTCGGCCTGCCTGGCGCATGAGGTGGTGGAGGCGGCGGAGGTGAGCGTGCACAAACCGGCGGCGCCGATCCCGCTGCCGTTCGACGACGTGGTGGTGACCATCAGAAGGAGCCGCGCATGAGGGTGGTGCTCTCGCTCGGAAGCAACCTGGGCCGCCGGATCGACTATCTCCAGGGCGCGCTCGATGTGCTGTTCGACGCTCCGGGGCTGACGTTCGTGGCGGTGTCCCCGGTGTACGAGACCGATCCCGTGGGCGGTCCCGAGCAGGGGCCCTACCTCAACGCCGTCGTGATCGCCGAGGGCATGCAGGATCCGCGTGCGCTGCTGGAGCGGGCCCAGGGCGTCGAGGCCGCGTTCGGCCGCAGGCGTGAGGAGCGGTGGGGGCCGCGCACCCTGGACGTCGACCTGATCATGGTGGGCGGCGTCGTCTCGGACGACCCGGAGCTGACCCTGCCCCATCCGAGGGCGCATGAGCGGGCGTTCGTGCTGGTCCCGTGGTCCCAGATCGATCCGGAAGCGGTGCTTCCCGGCCACGGCCCGGTCGCGGCCCTGCTGGCCGAGCTGGACCAGAGCGGGGTACGGCCACGGCCCGATCTCTCGCTGGCGCCTCCCGACTGAGCGGAAGGATCCCCGGTCAGCCCATCGAAACGGAGTGTGCGTGAAACCCAGCAACCCCGGCGTCCTGGTCGGCCTGGTGGTGGTGTTCGGGCTCGTCACCTGGGGTGTGCTGCAGCAGACCTACGCCGTGCTGCCCACCCTCCCGTGGACGGCCATCCCCACCACGTTGCTGCTCGCGCTCGGCGAGGCGTACACCGGCTGGCTGACGCGGGCGAGGATCCTGCGCAGGCCGGACACCAAGCCCGTCGAGCCGCTGGCCGTGGCCCGGCTGGCGGCGCTGGCCAAGGCGACGGCGCACACGGGGGCGGTGTTCGCGGGGGTGTTCGCCGGGTTCGCATGCCGCGTGATCGACATGCTCGAGCTGCCCAAGCCCCGCCAGGACGCGCTGATCGCGGGAGGATCATTCCTGTCGTGCGTGATCCTGATCTGCGCGGCGCTGTTCCTGGAGTACTGCTGCCGCGTTCCCGGCAAGCCGGAAGGCGAGGAGTGATCCCGGGCTCAGCTCTCGGTGACGGGGATGTCCTTCACACGGCCGAGCAGTACCAGATCGACATCGACCTTCTCGACTTTCCCGGGCAGGCGATCGAAGATCGCGTGAAACCTGCGTGATCGGCCGGCCGGAATGGTGTCGCCGTAACCCCAGTGCGTACAGACGCATTTGTCTTGCCGCATCGCCGGGTGGACGGGTTCGGTCGCACCCGCATATGAGAGGCTGATCTTCTTGGTGTCGGATTGGAACCCGCCGTCCAAGACCGACTCCAGGCGGACTTCGGCGCCCGACGGGCTGTCGTTCCTGAGCGTCCAGAACAGCGTCACCTCGTCACCCTGGCGGACGAGGGAGTCAATCGTGATGTGCACCGGAATGCTCTGGTTCTTCTCGTCGCTCGTGATCGTGTCCCGCTCGGCCAGCATGCCGGCCTGCTGCGTCCCTCGCGTCCCGCTCCCCTGCTGTGCGGCCACCTCCCACGGCCGCCAGACCAGTACCGATGCGCCCAGCGCCATGGCCGCGACCGCGATCGCCGCCGCCGGTTTCATCCAGCGACTGCGGATCGGCCGCCGTGGCGGGGAGACCGGCGACTTGGGCGGGAGGGTCGGTGACGGCGTCCAGGTGCCGGTCACCAGGCGGGTGGCGGAGGCCGCCGTGATCGACTCACGGCCGAGCAGGCGATCCAGAAGCTGCTGCGCCGTCGGCCTGCGGGACGGATCCTTGTCCAGCGCCTGTTCCACCAACGGCCTGAGCCGCTCATCCACGCCCTTCAGGTCGGGCACATGGTGGGCCACGCGGTACAGCACCTCCGGCATGTGGCCGGTGCCGAACGGTGGTCGCCCCGTGGCCGCATAGGCGACCACGCCGCCCCAGGCGAACACGTCGCTCGCCGCGGTGACCGGCTCGCCCTTGGCCTGCTCCGGGGACATGTATTCCGGTGTCCCCATGATGGTCGCCGACCGGGTCACCTCCGGCTCCGCCAACTGGGCGATCCCGAAATCGATCACACGGGGACCTACGGGGCTGAGCAGGATGTTGGCGGGTTTCAGGTCCCGATGCACGACGCCCGCTTCGTGGATCGCGGTGAGCGCGGTGGCCACACCGACCGCCAGCGCCTCCAGGTTGGCTCCGGACAGCGGGCCCTGCTCCTTGACTACGCTGCGTAGATCAGGCCCTTCGACATAATCGGTGACGATGTAGGCGGTTTTTCCGTCGATGCCCGCATCCAGCACCGGAGCGGTGCAGAACCGCGCCACCTTGCGCGCAGCGGCGGCCTCCCTGGTGAAACGGCGCAGGAAATCCGGGCGTGCCGCCAGCTCGGGACGGAGTTCCTTGACCGCGACCAGCTTGAAGTCGCCGTCCTGGGCGAGATGGACGATGCCCATCCCACCTTCACCGAGGACGCGGATGAGGGTGTACGAACCGATCTGTCGAGTGGGGTCGCTCACGCCCGACATTCTGGCAAGAGTTTCTCAAAGTGGGTAAAAATTGATGGCCAGACCGCCTCCGGACCGATCTATCGGGTTATTTGTCGATGTCTCCGACGACGAAGAACATCGAGCCGAGGATGGCCACCATGTCGGAGACCAGGTGGCCGGGCAGCATCTCCCGCAGCACCTGGATGTTGTTGTACGAGGCGCTGCGCAGTTTCAGGCGCCACGGAGTCTTCTCACCCCGGGAGACCAGGTAGTAGCCGTTGAGGCCGAGCGGGTTCTCGGTCCAGGCGTAGGTGTGGCCCTCGGGGACCTTGAGCACCTTCGGCAGCCGCTGGTTGATCGGCCCCGGCGGCAGCTCCCGCAGCCGTTCCACGCAGGCGTCGGCCAGATCCAGGGACACCTTGACCTGGTCGAGCAGCACCTGGAACCGGGCGTTGCAGTCCCCGGCCGAGCGGGTCACCACCTTGACGGGCAGCTCGCCGTAGGCGAGGTAGGGTTCGTCGCGCCGCAGGTCGAAGTCCACCCCCGAAGCCCGGGCGATCGGGCCGCTCACGCCGTACTGCATGATCGTGTCACGGTCGAGGACGCCGATGTCCCTGGTCCTGGCCAGGAAGATCTCGTTGTCGGAGATCAGCTCCTCAATGTCGGGCAGGCGGTGCCGTACGTCGGCGACGGCCTGGGCGGCCCGGTCGAGCCAGCCGAGGGGAAGGTCCTCCTTCAGCCCGCCGACGCGGTTGAACATGTAGTGCATGCGGCCGCCGGAGATCTCCTCCATGACGTGCTGCAGCGTCTCGCGTTCCCGGAAGGCGTAGAAGACCGGGGTGATCGCGCCGAGCTCCAGGGGATAGGAGCCGAGGAACATGAGGTGGTTGAGCACCCGGTTGAGCTCGGCCAGCAGCGTCCGGGCCCACACCGCCCGCCGGGGGACCTCCATGCCGAGCATGCGCTCGACGGCCAGCACGACCCCCAGCTCGTTCGCGAAGGCCGACAGCCAGTCGTGCCGGTTGGCGAGCACGATGATCTGCCGGTAGTCGCGCACCTCGAACAGCTTCTCCGCGCCCCGGTGCATGTAGCCGACGATCGGCTCGGCGGCGGCGATCCGCTCACCGTCGAGCGTGAGCCGCAGCCGCAGCACCCCGTGCGTGGACGGGTGCTGCGGGCCGATGTTGAGGACCATGTCCTCGGTGGCCAGCTCCTTCGGCTGGACGGCGGCCGCGCCCGAGCCGATCCCGACCACGCGCTCCCGCCGCATGCCCTCCTCGGTCATACCGTCCATGCTCCCACGCTCGTACGGCACCGCGAAGTGCGCGGCATGGAGGCCGGGTCAGCCCATGGCGTCACAGCGCCGCTTCATTGGGCAGGTAGACGGCATGTCCGTCCTTGCGCGCCCGGCGGGCGGCCGGGAGCCGCGGCGCGGTGGTGGCCGGCAGCAGGGCGGTGGCCTGCTCCCAGGGGAAGAATCCCGCGTCGTCCAGTTCCTCCTCCTGTAGCAGCAGCGGCGTGCCATCGGCGATCGTGCCGCCGTCGAACAGGAAGTTGACCATCGACCGCGGCCGGTCGCCGAGCGGCGGCGCCCAGTCGAGCACGAGCAGCGCGCCCGCCTCGACCCGGAGGCCGAGCTCCTCGTGGACCTCGCGGCGGGCGCCGTCGTGGGGTGACTCGCCCGCTTCGACGATGCCGCCGGGGATCGCCCAGCCCGGCCGATAGTTGGGTTTCACCAGCAGGACGTGGTCGTGGACGTCGGTGAGCAGCAGACACGCCGAGGCGTACACCGTGGGCAGGGTGGCGAACCACTCCGGCGGCTCGAGATATGGCTTGCTCATTGGATCACGTTACCCGCCCGGTGACCGCGTGCGGCGACGGGCACGCGCGAGGCCGGCGAACCTTTCGGCGCCGGTCGCGGTAGTGAGGGTGTGGTTCACCCGAACCACTCTCCGACGAAGGGGAGGATCGGATGCGTCGGACCCCGAAGGTGAGCGTTTCGGCGCTCGTGATGTCGCTCGTGGTGATGCTTCCGGCGTGCGGCGGGCCGCAGGCCGTCTCGACGCCCTCGTCGCCATCTTCGCCCACGCCGGATGGATCGCCGGTGGCGGAGCCGGTCAGTGTGCCGGTGACGGTGGGCGAGCCCGCGTCGGCGGTGGCCAAGGGGACGTGTCCGGTGACCAGGCCCGCCGACCGGCCCGTCGAGCCCCCCGGCGCGCTGGTGAGATGGCTGGAGGGAGAGGGCACGGCGGACGAAGCCGCCGAGTGGTACGGCGGGGGCGGCCTCTGGGTGCTTCCCGCCCAGGCGCGGCAGGCCTATCCGCGGCCCGAGGACGGCAAATGGGGGATCAAGCTGCCGTGGTGGCGTGACCGTGATGAGCGCTTGGAGATCCGCGCGGTCTCCCTGGACACGGGGGAGACCGTCGTCGGCGACGTGCCGGAAGGTTACTCGGTGCCCGGCCTCCAGGTCAGCGGGTTCGACTTCCCGAGACTCGGCTGCTGGCACATCACGGGAACTCTCGGCGCGACACAGGTGCGCTTCGTCACGAAGGTCGTACGAGCCCCCCGGGGGTGAAGTGAGCCCGCGGGCCGGCCGCCGCTCTCAGTCGTCTTCCACGGTGACGCCCAGGATGTGGGCGAACATCGGGGCGAGCTCCATCAGTTGGAGGCCGCTGATGGTCGCGCCGCGCAGCGCGTCGTACCCGTCGGAGAGGCCCAGGGAGGTGGCGCCCCGCAGGTCGACGTCGGCCATCTTCGCCTTGTCGAACCGCACCCTTTCCAGGGCGGAACCGGGGAACGCGACGCCCGTCAACGTGGCGCCCGCGAAGTCCACGTCGCGCAGCGTGCACTCCACGAACACCACCTCCCGCAGCTCGGCGGCCCGGAAATTGACCGAGTCGAGCTTGCATCGGTGGAAGGTCACCCGGTTCAGCTCCGCGCCGGGCATCGCCGTACCGGCCGCAGCGCTCGTGATGATCTCGGCGTCCGCCCAGGTGCTCTCCGTGAGATCGGCGCCCACCCAGCGCGCGGTGTGCAGCCACACGTCGGTGAAGCGGGCACGCCGGAAGCGGCCGCCGACGAATGTCACCGACGTGAACGCCGACTCGATGAATCTGGCGGCGCCGGCGTCCTCGTCCTCGAACTCCTGCCCGTCGAACAGGAGCGTGTCGTAGTCGCCGTTGCCGACCAATCTGCCGTCGAACGGCTCGAGATGATCCGCGTACGGCAGCGCGGCGAGCTCGCGGGGCTGCTCATAGGTGTGTCCACGGCGTTTCGGCATCACCCCAACGTAGTGGGCGCCTCCGACAGAACATCGCCTGACGGCGCCCCGGGCATGATCCGTCAGATGCGTCTGAGCGCCTCGATGAGACGGTCGACGTGCTCCTCGGTGGAGCCGATGCCGATCGACGCCCGGATCGCCCCGGTCGTGCCGTCCGCGCACCCGCCGTCCTCGGCGACGTCGCCCGATGTCGAGAGGAGGTGCCGGACGAACGGGTGAGCGCAGAACTTGCCGTCTCTGACACCGATGCCGTGCTCGGCCGAGAGCGTCTCGGCCACCTCCCTGGCCGTGTGACCGGCCACCGTGAACGACACGATGCCGACGCGCGGGTGGTCGGGCCCCCACAGCGACAGCTCCCGCACCCCCTCGATCGTGGCCAGGCCGGCGCGCAGGCGGGCGAGCAGCCGCTTCTCCTCCCGGACGAGAGACCTCCAGCCGGTGGCGCGCAGCGCGTCGCAGGCGGCCGCGAGCGCGATCGCGCCCAGCACGTTGGGGGTGCCCGCCTCGTGCCTGGCCTCGGGGTCGTCGCTCCATTCCGCATGGCCGGCGGAGCCGGCGGAATCGGCGGCTTCGGACACGGCGCCGACGGCGCGCACGGCGCCGCCGCCCCGCAGGTAGGGCTCGGCCCGGGCGAGCCAGTCGGGCCGGCCGATCAGCACCCCGGCGCCGAACGGCGCGTAGAGCTTGTGCCCGGAGAACGCGACGTAGTCGAGGCCGAGCGCGGTGAGGTTGAGCGCCCGGTGCGGGACGAGCTGGGCGGCGTCGACCGCGATACGCGCGCCGTGCCGGTGGGCGATGTGCGCCAGTCCCGCGATCGGCCACAGCTCGCCGGTGACGTTGGAGGCCGCGGTGACGACCAGCAGCGCGGGGCCCTCGATCGACGCGAGCGCCTCGTCGGCCGCCCGCACCGCCTCTCCCGGGAACGCGGGCGGCGCGAGCCGTACGGCACGGGGCCAGGGCAGCAGCGAGGCGTGGTGCTCGGAGTCGAACACCACCACCGTGGTGCCCTCGGGCAGGCAGCGGGCCAGCAGGTTCATCGCGTCGGTCGTGTTACGCGTGAAGATCAGCGCGTCGTCCTCCCGGGCCCCGGCGAAGGCCCGCACACTGTGTCTGGCCTGCTCATATCGGGCGGTGGTGAGCTGCGAGGCGTACCCCGCGCCGCGATGGACGCTCGAGTAGGCCGGGAGCGCGGCGGCGACGGCCGCGTTCACCGGCTCAAGACAGGGCGCGCTCGCCGCGTAGTCCAGGTTGGCGTACGGCACGAGCATGCCGCCCTTGACCGGCACCCGCAGGTCGCCGCCGAGAACGGCCGGGATCGGGCGGGGACCGGAGGAGACCGGACCATGGGCGGCGGCATCGGCGGCGGGGGTGAGAGCGGCGGGGGTGAGAATACTGAGAACAGCGGACAACGCCAGGCCTCCTTGGGGTCGGGGACCCCGGCCATGGCGTCGTACGGCGGAGCCCGCGCTTGCCCGGCACACCTCGTGCCGGACCCGGTCCTCACCCGGGGCACCCCGCCGCGGACGCGAGGGTTGCCGGCCAGCGAGCCGGGGCTTGGCGCTGGCACTCATGACCTGAGTCGCACTATAACCCATCGGCCCGGCCTGTCACCATGAGCCCTCTCGCCCCCCTGAGCGCCGACGACCTGAGCGCCCACGACGTCCACCGGGATCAGACGTCTACTGGGATCGAGGGGGCGGAGCGGGAGGGAGCGAGGACCGCACGCGACAGCCCGCACCAGCGGGCTTCGCGGCGGACCGCGGCTTCCTCCCGGCGCAGCTCCCGGGCCCACCCGATGCGGCTCCCGGGGCCCAGCCGATTCGGTTCCCGAACCCCGGCTGATTCGGCTGCCGGGTCTGAGCTGATTCGGCTCCCGGGCCCTATCCGATTCGTGGTCACCGCTCTGCGAGACGAATGCCCTGATAGATGCGTATGGTGTGCATTGTGAAGTTTGATCCCTGGAATCCCGAGTTCATCGCTCACCCGTACGACGCCTATCGCGCCCTGCGCGAGAACGACCCGGTCAGCTTCTTCGAGCCGACGGGCCAGTGGCTGATCGCCCGCCATGCCGATGTGAACGCGCTGCTGCGCGACCGGCGGCTGGGCCGGTCCTACCTCCATCTCGGCACGCACGAGGAGTTCGGCAGGGAGCCGGAGCCGGAGTTCCAGGAGCCGTTCTGGCGGGTCATCCGCGCCGGGATGCTGGACGTCGAGCCACCGGTCCACACCCGGTTGCGGCGGTTGGTGTCCAAGGCGTTCACGCCCAGGATGGTCGAGTCGCTCCGCCCCCGGGTACGGAAGATCGCGACCGAGCTGACCGAGGGACTGGTCGAGCGCGGCGGCGGCGATCTGCTCGCCGAGGTGGCCGAGCCGCTGCCGGTTACCGTGATCGCGGAGATGCTCGGCGTGCCCGAGGCCGACCGGCACCTGCTGCGGCCGTGGTCGGCGGACATCTGCGGGATGTACGAGCTCAACCCCTCGCCGGAGGTGCAGCACACGGCGGTGCGAGCGGCCGAGGAGTTCGCCGCCTATCTGCGCGATCTCGCGAGGACGCGCCGGGACCGGCCGGGCGACGACATGATCTCCGCGCTGGCCCAGGTCGTGGACGACGGGGACCGGCTCACCGAGGACGAGCTGATCGGCACCTGTGTGCTGCTGCTCAACGCCGGCCACGAGGCGACGGTCAACGCCACCGGAAGCGGCTGGTGGGCGCTGTTCCGCAACCCGGATGAGCTGGCACGGCTGCGCGCCGACCCGGGTCTGATGCCGACGGCCGTCGAGGAACTGCTGCGCTGGGACACCCCGGCGCAGATGTTCGAGCGGTGGGTGCTGGAGGACATCGAGGTCGGCGGGGTGACGATCCCCCGCGGGGTCGAGGTGGCGCTGCTGTTCGGCTCGGCCAACCGCGACCCCGAGGCCTTCGCCGACCCGGATCGCCTCGACATCGGCCGGGCCGACAATCCGCACATCTCGTTCGGAGCCGGCATCCACTTCTGCCTCGGCGCGCCGCTCGCGCGGGTCGAGATGGCGGAGTCGTTCAGCGCACTCCTGCGGATGGCGCCCAGGCTGGAGCTCGCCGAGGAACCCGCATGGAAGCCCAACTACATCATCCGGGGCCTGGAGTCGCTCAAGGTCACCGTTTGACCTGGGCGAGCCAGCCGAAGCCGCCGAGGCCGGCGGGATCGATCAGCTCGGCCTCCTCGGCCGCCCGTCCGAGCGCCCGGACATAGCCGACCGGATCGGCGGCGGCGAGTTCGATCGGCGGCCGGACGCCGGTGACGCCGAGATCGCGCAGCGCCTCTCGCTGGGTGGTCAGCGTCGTGGCCACGGCGCCGGCCCGCTCGCCCGCCGCCGCGCACGCGTCCAGCGCGACGTGCGCGGTGATGTCGCACGACCCGTCCGGCACGGCCGACGTCATAGAGCCGTTCCGGTAGGCCGTGAGGCTGCCGAGGGATGGCCGGTCGTCGGCGCGGTGGGCGTAGTCGACGGCGATCGCCGTGCCGCGCGCGAGCCGTACGATCACGGTGGCCCAGGCCTCGTCGCGCGGCCGGCCGATCTCCGCGCGCCGGCCGATGAGTCCCTCGCCGCGTAGCGGCTTCTCGGCACGCCCCAGCGGCTTGTCGGCGGCACCGCACAGCGGCCACCAGCGGTCGAGCCAGGCCAGATCCTCCGGGCAGGGAGGCGGGCCGAGGCGTTCCGCGCCGGTCTCGGGGTCGACCAGCACCAGGCGCGGCCCCGACGGGGTGCGCTCGACGACGTCCACCGGGATGTTGTCCAGCCACTCGTTGGCGATGACCAGCCCTTCGACGCGTTCGGGTACGGCGTCCGCCCAGACGATCCGCGTGTCCAGGCCGGGGGGACGCGGGGAGAGGTCGACGGCGGTGATCCGCAGCCGTTCCGCCAGTCCCGGCGGCGCGATCGTCAGTACGCGGGCGGGCAGCAGGCCGTCGCCGCTGCCGACGTCGACGAGATCGATCACCTCGGGGCGGCCGAGGGACTCGTCGACCCGCTCGACCAGCCGGAGCACGGCCCAGGCGAAGACCGCCGACACGTGCACCGAGGTCCGGAAATGCCGGTCGGGCCGTTCCCGTAGGTAGAAGCCGCCGTCCCCGTAGAGCGCGCGTTGCATGGCCGCGCGCCAGGTCAACCACACACGCCTCACGTTACCCAGGCCGTGGAAGATGACGAAAAGTAGTCACCTTCGTACTCGTGGCTCAACATAGTGCAGGGGGAAGTGGGACAAAATCGGACCATGGGTCAAGGCCGGGCAGCCCCGCACGGCTACGCTGGGCGGGGCGGAGGGGAGGCCTCATGGAGACAAGCGACCGCCCGGGACGGCTCGCCGTGGGAGTGCTCGGCGCGGGACGGGTCGGTTCGGTGCTGGGCGCCGCGCTCCGGCTCGCCGGACATCGGGTGGTGGCCGCGAGCGGGGTCTCCGACGCGTCCCGCCGGCAGGCGGCCGAGCGGCTCGGCGTGGAGTTGAGCAGGCCGGAGGAGGTGATCCGGCAGGCCGAGATCGTGCTGCTCACCGTGCCCGACGACGTGCTCCCCGAACTGGTCTCCGGTCTGGCCGCCACCGGCGCCGACCTGCGCGGCAAGCTGCTCGTCCACGCCAGCGGCGCGTACGGCCTGGCCGTGCTGGACCCGGCGGCCGAAGCGGGCGCGCTGCCCCTGGCGCTGCATCCGGTGATGACGTTCACCGGTCGCGACGACGATCTCACCAAGCTGAACGGATGCTCCTTCGGGGTGACCGCCCCGCTCGTGCTGCGCCCCGTGGCCGAGGCACTCGTGATCGAGATGGGGGGTGAGCCCGTCTGGATCGCGGAGTCCGATCGCGCCCTCTATCACGCCGCCCTGGCCAATGCCGCCAACCATATGGTCACGTTGATCGCCGAGTCGCAGGAGCTGCTTTCGAAGATCGGTGTCGAGCATCCCGGGCGGATGCTCGGCCCGCTGCTCGGCGCGGCGCTGGACAACGTGCTGCGCCTGGGCATCAGCGGGCTGACCGGGCCGGTGGTGCGCGGCGACGCGGGAACGGTGCGAAAACATGTCGACGCGCTCATCCTGGCCGCCCCCGAGGCCGCGGACGCCTATGTGGCCCTCGCTAGGCTCACCGCGGACCGGGCGCTGGCCGCCGGGCTGCTCAAGCCCGAGACGGCCGAGCGCCTCCTGGACGCGCTGGGAGGGAATGTATGGACTTGACCGTCGCGGGCACCCTGGCGGAACTCGCCGAGGCCATGAAGGCGAGGGAGCACGCCGGTGGCAGGGTCGCCCTGGTTCCCACGATGGGGGCGCTGCACGAGGGCCATCGGTCGCTGATCCGGCTGGCGCACGAGCATGCCGATCACGTGGTGGTGAGCGTTTTCGTCAATCCCCTACAGTTCGCCCCAGGTGAGGATTTTTCCCGATATCCCCGGACTTTCGAGGCGGACCTGGCGGCATGCGCCGAGGAGAACGTCTCGGTCGTCTTCGCACCGTCGGCCGACGATCTGTACCTGCCCGACCGACAGGTCGGTGTGTCCGCCGGGCACATGGGCACGATCGTCGAGGGCGCCTTCCGTCCGGACCACTTCGACGGCGTGCTGACCGTCGTGCTCAAGCTGTTCAACCTGGTCCGGCCGGATGTGGCGGTCTTCGGGCAGAAGGACGCCCAGCAACTCGCGCTCATCCGTCGGATGGTCGCCGACCTGAACGTGCCGGTCTCCGTCGTCGCCGGACCGACCCTGCGCGAACCCGACGGCCTCGCGCTGTCCAGCCGCAACCGCTATCTCTCCCCGGACGAGCGGACCACCGCCCTCGCCCTGTCGCGAGCGCTCCGCGAGGGCGCCACGTACGGCACGCCGAAGGAGGTCCTCCGCGCGGCCGGCGCCGTACTGGCCGAGGGGGCCCGGGCGGAGCCGCCCCTCGTGCTCGACTACCTGGTGCTGGCCGATCCCGCCACGTTCACCGACGTCGGCGACGACCACCGGGGCGAGGCCGTGCTCGCGGTGGCGGCCAGGGTCGGCACCACACGCCTGATCGACAACGTCGTGATCCGGCTGTCCGGCTGATCGGAAAGCGGCCGATCGGAAAGTGGCCGATCGGAAAGTGGCCGATCGGAAAGCGGCCGATCGGAAAGCGACTGATCGGAAGCGTCTGACCGGTGTGACTGACGGGAAAAGCGGCTTACCGGAAAGGCAAGCCGACCGGAGAAGCGGTCTGATCAGGAAAGTGGTCGTTTCGGGAAAGCGCGACTGATCGAAAGGGGCGGGGCGGGGACGCATCACCGCGATGGGGGCGTTATCGTCATACTGACGAAAGGGGAACCCCCGCATGGTGGCGATTCCGAGGAAGCTCACTGCCCCTGCTCCCGGATGGAGCGTGCACGCCGACGCGGTAGTCGTCGGGTCCGGCATCGCGGGCCTCACCGTGGCCCTGCGCTACACCGAGCTGACCCCCGCCGGACGAGTGCTCGTCGTCACCAAGGACGCGCTCTCCGCCGGGTCCACCCGATGGGCCCAGGGCGGCATCGCCGCGGTCCTCGACCCCGAGGACACCCCGGACGAGCATCTCAACGACACCCTCGTCGCCGGCGCCGGACTCTGCGACGAGGACGCCGTACGGATCCTCGTCACGGAGGGCCCCGACGCGCTCAAGCGGCTCATCGACCACGGCGCCCGATTCGATCGGGACACCGACGGGCAGCTTCAGCTGACCCGCGAGGGCGGACACCGGCGCAACCGCATCGTGCACGCGGGCGGCGACGCGACCGGCGCCGAGGTGCAGCGTGCGCTGGTCGAGGCCGTGCTGGCCGAGCCCAGGATCGAGGTCATCGAGCACGCGCTCGCCCTCGACGTGCTCCTCGACGCGGCCGGTCACGCGTGCGGGGTCACCCTCCATGTCATGGGCGAGGGCGCCGGAGACGGCGTGGGCGCGGTACGCGCCGGGGCCGTGATCCTGGCCAGCGGCGGCATGGGCCAGATCTACGCCGCGACCACGAACCCGCCCGTCTCCACCGGCGACGGCGTCGCGCTCGCCCTGAGAGCGGGCGCAGTGATACGCGACCTGGAGTTCGTGCAGTTCCACCCGACCGTGCTGTGGCTCGGCGAGGATTCGACCGGCCAGCAGCCGCTCGTCTCCGAGGCGGTCAGGGGCGAGGGCGCGGTGCTCGTGGACGCCGCGGGCGACCGGTTCATGCGCGACGTGCACGAGCTGGCCGATCTCGCGCCGCGCGACGTGGTCGCCAAGGCCATCACCAGGAAGATGCGGGAGACCGGCGCCGATCACGTCTACCTGGACGCCACGCACTTCGGCGAGGAGAAGTGGCGGGTCAGGTTCCCCACGATCCTGGCGGTCTGCCGCGAGCACGGCATCGATCCGGTCGAGCGGCCGATCCCGGTCGCGCCCGCCGCCCACTACGCGAGCGGCGGCGTGCGCACCGACCTGTCCGGCCGGACCAGCGTCCCCGGTTTGTACGCCTGCGGCGAGGTCGCCTGCACCGGCGTGCACGGCGCGAACCGGCTCGCCTCCAACTCCCTGCTCGAGGGGCTCGTCTTCGCCGAGCGCATCGCCTGCGAGCTCGCCGTACGGGACCTGTCGCCGGGCGAGCCCGTAGAGCATGACGATCGGCCGGAAGGGCTGGTCGATCCGCGCACCCGGCCGAGGCTCCAGAACCACATGAGCCGGGGGGCGGGCGTGCTGCGCAGCGCGCGAAGCCTCGCCGAGGTCGCCCGTGCCCTCGGGGACGCCAGGTGGACGCCCGTCGCGGTCGAGCCACGCACCGAGTCGTGGGAGGCGACCAACCTCATGACCGTGGCGTCCGCCCTGGTGGCCGCAGCCGCGGGACGCGAGGAGACCCGCGGCTCGCACTGGCGTGAGGACCACCCCGACCGCGACGACGACCGCTGGCGGTCGCACATCGACATCGTCCTGGGAGCGAAAGGACTGACCATGCGGTACGCGCCCCACACGGAGCAGCCCGAGCAGCCTGAGCAGGCAGAGCAGCCGGGGCGTACGGAACCGGAGGCCCCGCTCGGGACCGAGCTGACCGGGCTCGGCATCGATCCCGACCGGCTGCGCGACCTCGTGCGCACCGCGCTGGCCGAAGACCTCGCGGGCGGACAGGACGTGACCTCGGCGGCCACCATCCCGGCCGGGCAGACGGCCGTGGCCGACGTGGTCGCACGCAAGGCGGGTGTGGTGGCCGGCCTGCCGATCGCCGAGGCCGTCTTCCGCCAGGCCACCGGGCCCGTGACGATCGAACGGCGCGTGGCCGACGGCGACCGGGTGGGGCCCGGCGACGTCCTCATGACGGTGCACGGCCCGGTGGCCGACCTGCTCACGCTGGAGCGGACCGTGCTGAACTTCCTCACCCACCTGTCCGGGATCGCCACCCTCACCCGGCGCTGGGTGGACGCCGTGGCCGGCACGGGGGCGCGGGTGCGCGACAGCCGCAAGACGCTGCCCGGTCTGCGTGCGCTGGAGAAGTACGCGGTGCGCTGCGGTGGCGGGGTCAACCACCGCATGGGCCTCTACGACGCCGCGCTGATCAAGGACAACCACGTCGTGGCAGCGGGCGGGGTCGCCGAGGCGTTCCGTGCCGTACGGCAGGCCTTCCCCGGCCTGCCGATCGAGGTCGAGGTGGATCGCCTCGACCAGATCGAGCCGGTCCTGGCCGAGGGGGCCGACGAGATCCTCCTCGACAACTTCACGGTCGAACAGCTCGCCCGGGCCGTACGTCTGGTGAACGGACGAGCGCGGCTGGAGTCGAGCGGTGGGCTCACCCTGGACACGGCGCGCGCCGTGGCGAACACCGGGGTCGACTACCTGGCGGTCGGGGCGTTGACGCATTCGGCACCGGCACTGGACATCGGACTGGATCTTCGTGGTGCATAATCGGGGCATGCTGCTCACCATCGACGTCAGCAACACCCACACGGTGCTTGGCCTGTTCGAGGGTGAAGAGGTGATCGAGCACTGGCGCATCGCGACCGATCCCCGCCGCACGGCGGACGAGATCGCCGTCGTGCTGCAGGGCCTGCTCGGGCAGTCGCCGATCCTCAAGGACGCCGACATCGGCGGCATCGCGATCTGCTCGACGGTTCCGTCGGTGCTCAACGAGATGCGGGAGATGTCGCGCCGCTACTTCGGTGACGTCACGACCGTGGTCGTCGAGCCCGGTGTGCGCACCGGTGTCCCGGTGCGGATGGACAATCCCAAGGAGGTCGGCAGCGACCGGATCGTGAACGCGCTCGCGGCCGCCACCCTGTACGGCGGGCCGTGCGTGATCGTGGACTTCGGCACGGCGACGTCGTTCGACGCGGTGTCGGGGCGGGGCGAGTACATCGGCGCCGTCACCGCCCCCGGCCTGGAGATCTCGGTGGACGCGCTCGCCGAGGCCGGGGCGCAACTTCACAAGGTCGAGCTGATCCGGCCGCGGTCAGTGATCGCCAAGAACGCGGTGGAGGCGGTGCAGTCCGGCATAATCTACGGTTTCGCCGGGCTGGTCGACGGCATCGTGGACCGGATGACGGCGGAGCTCGCCGCCGACCCCGACGACGTCACTGTGGTGGCCACCGGCACCGGCGCCCCGCTGGTCGTCGACGAGGCCCGCACGATCGACGTACACGAACCCTGGCTCACACTGATCGGACTCCGCCTGGTCTATGCCCGTAACACCTCGTGAAACCCGGAGAAGCGCGGCGAAGGGCGGGCGTGCGCTTCGACACTTGACGAGTTTCGTGGGAGGTGTTTACCTACCCGTGGAGGGTGGGTCGGCCATTCGTCATCGTAGGGAGGGGCAGGCGATGGGGTTTCCCGACGTCGTCTCCCGAGGTGACAATCTCGCCTCGGACCTGGACCGTGCCGGTCTCACCGACGACGATCTGCTGCTTCTCGCCGAGCTCGCCAAGGGCGTCAGCGCCGATCGGGTGGGCCGCCGTCTGGACGTGAGCGGTCGGACCGTACGGCGGCGCCTGCGCGGCATCTGCGACAGGATCGGCGTGGAGACGGCGATCGAGGCGGTCGCCTGGGCGGCCCGCCGCCGCCTGATCTGATCTCCCGGCGTATGCCTCGGACCACTCTCCAAGCGGTTGGTCTAATCGGTTGATCCGATCGGTCGGCGGCGGGTGCGCCCGCCGGTCGAGGGAACGGGCGCGGCCGGCTCCACATGGAGCGGATGCTCCTCGTCGGCCACGGGATCGGACAGATATCGTGCGACGCCCGGTTTCGGTTCATGGCTGTGGAGCCAGTGCAGGGTCGCCTGGGTGGCGCGCTCGATCAGGTCGGCCGTCTGGCGGAAATCTATCGGCAGCACCTCGACCGGGCACAGCGGCGGGAGCACGTGCATCGTCGTACGACGCCGGTTGTGCCTGATGGAGGCGCTGATGCGCTGCTCGCTCAGCAGGTTGTAGCCGTGCAGGGCCATCGCGATGGCGGTGGACGGCGGCGCGGGCAGATGGCAGGAGAAGCCGGGCGCGAACAGGTACACCTCGTCGGCGCCCGCGTTGACGGCCAGATCCAGGACGGTCTGGTCGGCCACGCCGCCGTCCATCAGAATGCGGTCGCCGATCCGCACATTGGGATAGAGCGCGGGAATGGCGGTGCTGGCCAGCAGCGCGGGAAGCACGGGTCCGTGCGACAGCACGGCGGCCCGCCCGCTGAGGACGTCGGTCGTCAGCACCAACAGCGGGAGCCGGGTGTCCTCCAGGTACTCGAACGAGATGAAGCGTTCCAGGAACCGGCGCAGCGCGTTGTTGTCGAACAGGTGGTTGCGGGTGCCTAGTGCCGTGCCGAGGACGGTCACGGGGTTGAACGGGAAGGTGTAGTTCAGCGTGCCGATCGCCCGCAGCGCGCCACGCAGCGGATGGAAGGGAAGGTTGTCCGCCAGGCTGCGCAGCGCCTCCTGCCTGCTGAGCGGATACACGTCGTGGCTGCTCACCGTGAGCCACAGGCGGGCTAGCTCCTCGACGCCCTCGGCATCGGGGTGGGCCGCGTAGTAGGCGCCGTTGAGCGCGCCCACCGAGGCGCCCACCACCATGTCGGCGCGCACCCCGTGCGCCGTCAGTGCGCGGAGCATGCCCACCTGGACGGCCCCCAGGCTCCCACCGCCCCACAGCGCGAAGGCCCTCGTCATCGCGGCTCCTCTCACGAGAGCGCAACGGTCGGCCGGGACGCGCTGAGCGCGCCCCGGTCTTCATAGTCGGTTCCCGGCGACGTCGCACCGAATCGGCGAACGACGCTTCGACGTACGGGCCGGGTGTTCCCGGTGCGTGTCCGCCTCGGTCGGGGGAGCCGTCCCGATGCTCAGTCCGCGATGCACAGCCTGAGATGCTCAGTCCGCGATGCTCAGCCTGAGATGCTCAGTCCGCGATGCTCAGTCCGCGATCCGTACGGCTCCCGCGAACGGCCGACCGGCGATCTTGGCGACGCGTACGACGTCCCCGGTGCGCGGCGCGTGGACCATGTAGCCGCCGCCGATGTAGATGCCGACGTGATGCAGGTCGTTGTAGAAGAACACGAGGTCGCCCGGACGCATGTCTTCGCGGTTGATGTGCGCGCCCGCCGTCCACTGGTCACCGGTGTAGTGCGGCAGGCTGATCCCGACCCGCTGGTAGGCCGCCATGACCAGGCCGGAGCAGTCGTAGGACGAGGGCCCTTCCGCGCCCCAGACATAGGGCTTCAACTGCTGGGTCAGCGCCCAGCGTGCGGCCTCGGCCGCCTTGCCGTTGCCGACGATGGGGAACGAGATCCGGGTCGCCCGGCCGCCGATGCTTCCGGCGACCCTGCTGTAGAGGCTGCTCTCGGTCTTTCTGATCAGGCCCCTGATCTTTTCCTTGCGGGTTTCGAGGCTGGACAGCAGCTTCTTCACCTCGGCCTGGCGGGCGGCGGCGCTGGCCTTGGCCCGCTCGGCGGCCTTCATGACGTTGGTGACCTCGGTGACCTCCTGACCCTGCTGCATCTGCAGCGCATAGGTGGTGGAGGCCTGGTCGAGGTAGGTCTCGGGGTCGGTGGCGCCGACCATCGGGAGCAGCGGGCCGATGCCGCCGTTCATATAGGAGTTCTGCGCGAGCGCGCTCGCCTTCTGGCGGCGGTCGGCCAGTTCCGCCTCGCTCTTGGCGAGGTTCTTCTTGGCGATGGCGGCGGAGCGCTGGGCGGCCTTGAGCCGCACGCGCTCACCGTTGTACTGCTCGGCGAGGCTCTCGATCTCCTCGTGGAGGCGTTCGACCTCCGCCGCGAGCTTCTTCAGATCCGGCTTGGGTTCGGCGGTGGCGGCCACCGTGGGGGCACCAAAGGTGATCACGGTGAGTGCGACGCCCACGAGGGCTAACCGGCGGATGCTCCTGGACCCGGCCTTTCGGGCTCGGGCGTGCCTGCCTGCGGGCCGTCCTCCACGCATGCGTTACCAAGCTCCTCTCCTCGGCTGTGCCATCGGAGGACCGCCTGTTACGGCCGTTCGCCGGCCGCGCGGTGTCCGTACGGCACTACTGGACGCCTACCGGGTTAGCTGACGGGTTCGGGCCGGAGTAGCCCTACCTTTCGGATTCACCCCGTTATCGACGGGGTCCGGCATCGAGCCGGACCGCGATCCGTACAGTTGGGTCCCCGGTTCCCCTCCACACCTGGTGCGTTGAAGACTCGGCATCGTCGCTGGACATTAGTGCACGCCGAGTTCCTGCTCAACCGGAACTCCCGATCCCATCTAGATTTCACAACTGAACGATCACGTTCGGGTCACGGTCTCGGCGTGCGCGTACCCTCATCAACCTGCCTTTACTTTCCCCGTAAGATCATGAAGGTCCGTCGGCCCGGTGTCTCAATTAGCTAAAAATTGGGCAAGGTGACGTTAATCACTACTCCCACTCAGGGTGCTTTCGCCGCGACTGTGCGTTACTCTGGTCCGCGCCCTCCCCGTTATGGTGTGACCGTTAATCCGGTCGCTTCGGTCGCAGGGCTACGCTGACCGTTCATGGAGCAGGTCGCCGAGGAGACGCCAGCCGAGTCCGGTCCACCGGCCCTTGTCGTACGTCGTGCCAGGACGCCCGACGTACGGGTGATCCGCCGCCTCGTCGACGCGTACTCCGGAGTCGGGCCCCGCCTGCTGGAGAAGAGCACGGTCACGCTCTATGAGGACATCCAGGAGTTCTGGGTGGCGGAGAGCGCCGGGCGGGTCATCGGCTGCGGTGCACTGCACGTGCTCTGGGAGGACCTGGCGGAGATCCGCACGGTCGCCGTCGACCCCGAGGTCCGTGGCCGGGGTGTCGGCCATCGGATCGTTTCCGCGCTCATAGAGACGGCGCGTGAGCTGGGAGTGCGGCGCGTCTTCTGTCTCACGTTCGAAGTCGAGTTCTTCAGCCGGTACGGCTTCATGCCCATCCAGGGCACGCCGGTGTCACCCGAGGTCTACGCCGAACTCCTGGCTTCTTACGACGAAGGCGTCGCCGAGTTTCTGGATCTTGAGCATGTGAAGCCCAACACACTCGGCAACACCCGTATGTTGCTGCACCTCTACCGTGGGTGATCCTTGCGCTGCTTGACTATATGGGAAACCAAATGCAAAGGTGACTGTTGATACGCCGGTCGCTACTTTGGGCGATATCAGCATGGAGCCTGAACCGCGGGCGCATGCGTATCTGAAACGAGGTGACACGGTGAGCACCGGACAGCCACCGTATCCGCAGGGCGATTCGGATGGTACGCCAGCGCCGCCTTCCGGCCGCGGTGCCGGCGCGGACAGGCAGGCGTTCGACCCTGAGGCTACTGTCGTCAACTATCTGAACCCGCCCCAGCAGCAGGGCTCGCCGCAGACCCCCGGGCACGGACAGCAGTACGAGCAGCAGCAGTACGGCCAGCAGGGCTACGGCCAACAGCCGGGATACGGTCAGCAGCAGGGCTACGGCCAGCAGACCGGCCCGCAGTCGTACGGTCAGCAGCAGTACGGCCAGGAGCAGTACGGTCAGGCCCAGCAGCAGTACGGCCAGCAGACCGGGCCGCAGTCGTACGGTCAGCAGCCGGGTTACGGCGGCCAGCAGCCCGGCTACGGTCAACAGCCCGGCCATGGCCAGCAGCAGTACGGGCAACAGGGATACGGCCAGCAGGGATACGGTCAACAGCAGCCCGGCTACGGTCAGCAGCCGGACTACGGCGGCCAGCAGCCGGGGTACGCGCAGCCCCAATACGGACAGCAGCAGTACGGCCAGCAGCAGTACGGTCAGGAGCAGTACGGCCACGACCAGTACGGCCAGGCCCAGCAGCAGCCCGCCTACGGCCAGCAGCAGGGGTACGGCCAGCAGGGCTACGGGCAGCCCGGTTACGGGCAGGCGGCCTACGGCCAGCCGTACGGCGCCGCGGTCCCGCCCGGCGCTCCGGCCCCGCTCGCCGAGTGGTGGCAGCGTCTCGTGGCGAGGATCATCGACGGCATCGTCGTCGGCATTCCCTTCGGGATCATCTCGGCCATCATCACGGCGATCGTGGTGACTCAGCCGTCGATCAACCTCAGGACCCGCGAGTACGTCGAGCCGAGCGGTTACTTCCTCGCCGCGCTGCTCATCGCGATCCTCAGCGGTGTGGTGATGATCGGGTACGAGTTCCTGATGCTGAAGATGCGCGGGCAGACGATCGGGAAGATCGCCATGGGCATCAAGGTGGTCCCGGTCGGCGGCACCCTCACCCAGGGCGGCCTGTCTCCGGATGTCGCGGGCAAGCGCGCCGGCGTGCTGTTCGGGCCGCAACTGCTGCGGTGGATTCCCGTCGTCGAGTATCTGATCGGCGTCTTCGCCCTCCTGAACGTGCTCTGGCTCCTTTGGGACAAGCCGCTGCAGCAGGCCCTGCATGACAAGGCGGCGGGCACGGTGGTGGTCAAGGTCAAGTAGTGCCATAAGGCGGGGTCGATGGAACGGACCATCGGCCCCGTTTTTTCGTACCCTCCCCCAAAGAAGGGGCGTAGGGCGTGTTTCAAAAGCGCTGTACGACGCGAAGGGCCCCCGCGGCGGAGTCCGGGGTGAACTCCCGTGGGGTGGAAGAGAACGCGGCGAGGAGCCGGCTGGACCGTGCGTGGCAGGGTATGACTTTTGAAACATGGCTCGGGTGATGCATCGCGGAAAGCCCGTAACAGGAGGGGCTAAACCGTGGGATGCCCGGCCAACGCCCGTGGGACCGCCCACGCCGAAGCGGATCGGGGTAGGGTCCGATCGACGCCGCGCCGCTCGTCGGCCGAATCCCAAGCGGTCCGGAATCCATGGTCTGGAATCCATATGGTCGTCTCCGGGTCGTCCGGCCCGGTTCGCCTTCCCGGCCGTACCGATCGTGGAATGGTAGGTCGTTTGGATCGCTCGAATCGTTCCCGTCCCCCCTTCGGCCCCGTCGACGTGATTTTTTCCGGACGACCTCAACTGATCTTCGGTACTCCCCGTCGATCTTCTGGGAACTTCCGTAGAATGCTCCGCCGACCGGTTTTCGTCGTGTTTCGCCGACCTTCAAGAGCGGTCTTCGCGGGCCACCTTCACCGTCGGTCTTCATGGTCGACCTTCGCGCTCGGCCTTCACCCCGGTCTTCTCGACTTCCCCGGGCGCCGGAACCTATCGCGTGCGGTGATCGTGCAGAAGTTGTCGGGAGGTCTCATCCGCCCGTGCGACCTCCTTTCAGGGATCTTGCAGAAACTCGCATTCAAGGCGCTTGGCCGGAGTGAACGATGGCGGCGACCTCGCGTGGCAAGATCACGCAAAGTGGAGTCGCGGGTGAACTGGCTCACAGGAAGTTTGTCCGAGATCGCGGGAGGAGGTCGGCGCTCAACGGCCGGCGTCGTGAGCTTTTTCAAGATCAACGCATGTTTTGTCGTTCCCCCGTCTTCCCTGCTTCGCATTGCGGGTGCGTCTATGGCGGCTGTCCACCGGCCGGTCGACGAGCCGCGGGCCCGCCGCCTGCTCGCTGCTGAGCAGTGTGTTTCCCGAGGTGAGGCATGTGGAGAAGGGGCCTGCCCGGCGGAGTGCCCGCCGACCTGCCGATGTCGCGCCGATGCGGGGCCGACTCCGCGCGAACCGGTACGGATCTCAGTCGAAACCGTGGATGTCGCTTCGGCGGTTCCTCTCACTTGGCATTCTGGGTACGATTTCGAGTGCATCCGGTAAGACGGCTGGAGAGACGGAGATTACCTTCGGCATCACGGGTAGGCTGGATGGGCGTACGTGGTCTGTGGCGGCTGCCGGGAGTGTTTGACGAATGCCGTCCGGTGTGCGTGTGGATCGCAGATGGATCGCCATGAGGTGGAGGAGGAGTCCGCAGTGGAGCCGCGGGCGCCGAGACCGCCCTCGGATCTACGCGGAAAGCCCGAGCCCGCGAGGAGTTTTCGCGGGAGGGGCGACGATGCGGCGAGGCGACATCCGGGCCCCGGGCACCTGGACATGATTTGTTGAACGCGACCCGAGAGCGCGACGGGGCGCCTGCTCTGACAAGATGTCCCGAGAGGCCAGGACCCAACCCGAATTCCACCCGGGTGCCGTAAGACACCCCGGCACGAGCGAGGCAGAATGACAGAGGTATTGTCCGCCTTGATACCTTCCGTGGTCGCCGCCGGAGCCGTCGTGTACGGCATCGTAAAGTTGGTGCGTTCCGACGCGGCGGGTCTACGGACGGCACGTGAGCCCCGTGAGAACCCGCCGGACTCAGAGGTCGCCGAGAAACCGCATAGGTGAATTGTCAAACGGCGAAACCGGGTATATGTTTGGCTGACGAAACAAACTATGCTCTGCGAAAGGATTGCCGGATGGCCAGGCATACGCAGGTGATTCTCATCGATGATCTCGATGGCAGCGAGGCCACTGAGACGATCAACTTCGGGCTTGACGGCACGTCATATGAGATTGACCTGAGCGAGGGCAACGCCAAGCGACTGCGTGAGGCCCTGTCGCCATTCGTCAGCGGCGCGCGGCGTGCGGAGTCCGCACCGGTTCGTGGTCGCCGTCGTGGCGGTGCCGGACAGCGGGCGATGTCCCGTGAGAAGAGCGCGGAGATCCGGGCCTGGGCTAAGGCGCACGGTCACCCCGTCAGTGAACGTGGTCGAATCGCCCAGTCGATCGTCGAAGCGTACGAGGCGGCACACTAACTACGCCCTTGATCGTGCGGTTATGCCGGTCGTCGGATGTTCTGACGATCGGGATAACCGCACGATTGTGCATGTGGAGAGGGCATGAGAGAGATCGTGTCCATCCCTCTTAAAACCTCGTTCGCTTGCGGCGTATCGGGAACATGTCACGCCCGGCAAGGGGTTGGATAGAGCGTGAACGCCCTGCTCTCGGGGAACCCTTCAACAGAGGAGCGGTCGCTGGGTCGGGGCTACCATGCGGAACGACGGGCCGGATCTCCCGCGCTCGCCTGACCGCTCTGTGAGGAGCGACGAGATGTTCGAAAGGTTCACCGACCGTGCGCGGCGGGTTGTCGTCCTGGCCCAGGAAGAGGCCCGGATGCTCAACCACAACTACATCGGTACTGAGCACATTCTTCTGGGCTTGATCCATGAGGGTGAGGGCGTTGCCGCCAAGGCTCTGGAGAGCCTGGGCATCAGTCTTGAGGGTGTGCGCCAGCAGGTCGAGGAGATCATCGGCCAGGGCCAGTCGGCGCCGTCGGGGCACATTCCCTTCACCCCGCGTGCCAAGAAGGTCCTTGAGCTGTCGCTCCGTGAGGCCTTGCAGCTTGGTCACAATTACATCGGTACCGAGCACATTCTTCTGGGCTTGATCCGTGAGGGCGAGGGCGTGGCGGCCCAGGTGCTGGTGAAGCTTGGGGCCGACCTCAACAGGGTGCGGCAGCAGGTGATCCAGCTGCTTCACGGTTACCAGGGCAAGGAGCCGGCGGCGGCGGGGGGTCCGCAGGAGTCCACTCCGTCGACCTCTCTTGTCTTGGACCAGTTCGGCCGCAACCTCACCCAGGCCGCACGCGAGGGCAAGCTCGACCCGGTCATCGGCCGGGAGAAGGAGATCGAGCGGGTGATGCAGGTCCTGTCCCGCAGGACCAAGAACAACCCGGTTCTGGTGGGTGAGCCGGGTGTCGGCAAGACCGCCGTCGTCGAGGGACTGTCCCAGAAGATCGTCAAGGGTGAGGTGCCCGAGACGCTGAAGGACAAGCAGCTCTACACCCTCGATCTGGGCGCGCTGGTCGCCGGTTCCCGCTACCGCGGTGACTTCGAGGAGCGCCTGAAGAAGGTGCTCAAGGAGATCCGTACCCGCGGCGACATCATCCTGTTCATCGACGAGCTGCACACGCTGGTGGGTGCGGGCGCCGCCGAGGGCGCGATCGACGCCGCCAGCATCCTGAAGCCGATGCTGGCCCGTGGTGAGCTGCAGACCATCGGCGCGACGACGCTCGACGAGTACCGCAAGCACCTGGAGAAGGACGCCGCCCTGGAGCGGCGGTTCCAGCCGATCCAGGTGGCCGAGCCCAGCCTCAGTCACACGATTGAGATCCTCAAGGGGCTGCGGGACCGCTACGAGGCGCACCACCGGGTCTCCATCACCGACGGCGCTCTGGTCGCCGCCGCCCAGCTGGCCGACCGTTACATCAGCGACAGGTTCCTGCCGGACAAGGCGATCGACCTGATCGACGAGGCCGGTTCCCGGATGCGGATCCGTCGGATGACCGCGCCGCCGGATCTGCGCGAGTACGACGAGAAGATCGCCAACGTGCGGCGCGAGAAGGAGTCCGCGATCGACGCGCAGGACTTCGAGAAGGCCGCGGCGCTGCGCGACCAGGAAAAGCAGCTCCAGCTCAAGCGGGAACGCCGTGAGAAGGAGTGGAAGGCCGGCGACATGGACGTCGTGGCCGAGGTCACCGAGGAGCTCATCGCCGAGGTCCTCGCGACGGCCACCGGCATTCCGGTCTTCAAGCTGACCGAGGAGGAGTCGCAGCGGCTGCTCCGGATGGAGGACGAGCTCCACAAGCGGATCATCGGGCAGGACGACGCCATCAAGGGCCTGTCCCGGTCCATCCGCCGGACCAGGGCCGGACTGAAGGACCCGCGTCGTCCCGGTGGCTCGTTCATCTTCGCCGGCCCGTCGGGTGTCGGTAAGACGGAGCTGTCCAAGGCGCTGGCCGAGTTCCTGTTCGGGGACGAGGACGCGCTGATCATGCTGGACATGTCCGAGTTCATGGAGAAGCACACCGTTTCGCGGCTGTTCGGCTCTCCGCCCGGCTACGTCGGGTACGAGGAGGGCGGCCAGCTGACCGAGAAGGTGCGGCGCAAGCCGTTCTCCGTGGTCCTGTTCGACGAGATCGAGAAGGCCCACCCGGACATCTTCAACTCCCTGCTGCAGATCCTGGAGGACGGTCGCCTGACCGACGCCCAGGGCCGGGTGGTGGACTTCAAGAACACCGTCATCATCATGACGACCAACCTCGGCACCCGGGACATCTCCAAGGGCATCGGGGTGGGCTTCGCGAAGGCCAACGACACCGAGTCGAACTACGACCGGATGAAGTCGAAGGTCCAGGAGGAGCTCAAGCAGCACTTCCGGCCCGAGTTCCTCAACCGTGTCGACGACATAGTGGTCTTCCACCAGCTCACGCCGAAGGAGATCATCCAGATCGTGGACCTGATGCTCGCCCAGGTGGACGAGCGGCTCAGGGACCGCGACATGGGTCTGAGCCTGAGCCAGGCGGCCAAGCAGCTGCTGGCCGACCGTGGGTACGACCCGGTCATGGGTGCCCGTCCGCTCCGCCGGACGATCCAGCGCGAGCTGGAGGACATCCTGTCGGAGAAGATCCTGTACGGCGAGCTGCGTCCGGGTCAGGTCGTGAAGATCGACATCGAGGGCGAGGGCGACGCCGCGAAGTTCACCTTCGTCGGTGAGACGAAGGCCCCGCAGGTCCCCGACTCGGCAGCGGCCATCGCGGAGCCGATCCAGCAGTGAGCCGCCACCGGGTCGGTGCCGTTCCGGCGCCGACCGAAGACAGCGGCTGAGGAAACTCGGCTGAGCAGAACGAGGGGCGTCCCCCACTTACGGGGGGCGCCCCTCGATTTTTCGCCGCCCCGCCGCCGGTTCGTCCCGCCGCGGGTGCGGCCGATCACCGGTGTGGCCAGTCACATATCGCAGTCCGCTTTCGCGCCACGCGATGTAGTACTACACTCTGTAGAGAATCGCGGCGCCGCGGTCGGGAAGCCGGGACGCCACCAGGAGGGGTGGCAGATTCGACCTGGTCAGACGCCCCCCGACACGTACGCGTGTCATCCGGGCGGCGTAGCGGCCAATCAACTCAGCGGCGGACGCGAGGACCCGAGTGAACGGGGGAGACTCGATCGGAGCCGGGCCGCGTCCCGGCCGCAAGAGGATCACTCCGGCATCACGCCTGCCCACAGCGAGCGCGTGAGCCGACGGTACGCAAAGCGCACAACGCCTGGGAGGTACCTTATGCGCCTGTTGCATGAGGACGGGACGCTCGTTCACCTTGCCTACAACGCGGGGGTACACCCGGCGGAGGACCTGGAGAACCTGATCGCCCACCTGACCCGCTACGCGGTGCCGGTGCGCCGGAAGCTGGGCGTCGACCGGCTCGGGATCGGGCTGTGGCTGGCGCCGCCCGTCGCCGACCATCTCATCGCCGATCGCATAGAGCTCGTACGGCTGCGGCGTTCGCTTGAGGAGCGGGGCCTGGAGGTGGTCAGCCTCAACGGCACCGGCGGCCGCAACCAGGAGGTGCCGGGGCCGGACTGGGCCAAGCCCGAGCGTTACCGCTACACGATGGCGCTCGCGAAGATCCTCGCGTTCCTGCTACCCGAGGACGTCCGCTTCGGCAGCATCTCGACGATTCCGATCGGCTGGCGCCGCGACTGGCCGAGCGATCTCCACGACATAGCTTCACGCCGCCTGGAGCGGCTCTCCCGTGAGCTGCGCGGCCTCTACAGCGTGACCGGCAAGACCATCCGGGTCGGGTTCGAACCGTGGCCGGGCTGCGTCCTGGAGACGACGGAGCAGGCACTGGAACGCGTCTGCGGCATCGACTCCGAGCATCTCGGGGTATGCCTGGACGCCTGCCACCTGTCCGGTGGCCCGGAGGAGCGGGACGCGGCGCTGCGGGGCCTGGCCCAGGCGGGCGCCCCGGTGGTGAAGCTGAGTCACGTGCACGACCACGGGCACGAGATACCCAGCACGCAGCCGGTGCTTCAGGACACGCTCAACGCGATCCTGTCCGGCGCGGTGAACGGCACCGCACACGTCGAGGTCGAGGCGCACCACGGCACGGCTCCGAAGACGAAGGGTCCGGCCGCGCTCGTCGCCCGACTCGCCGACGAACTCGACTGGACGCGCAACCACCTCACCGCGCTGGGCCTCAAGCTCGCCGCCTGATCCTGCCCGTCGCAGTCAGCGGGATCAGGCGGCGCAATCGTCGTGGGCTCCAGGCGGTCCGGTGGTCATCAGGCGGTCAGGCGGGGAGCCGGTAGGTGCCGTCCGGCAGCACCTCGGCCAGACCGTCGTCCAGCAGGCCGTCCAGCGCGCGCTCGCGCTGGACGTGGTCGGCCCAGACCACGTCCAGGGCCTCCTTGGGCACGGGGCCGTGCGCGTCCCTCAGCACGGCCAGCAGGCGTCCGCGGCACTGCCGGTCGGTCCCCGCGTAGCTCTGGCCCCGCCGCGCCGGGCCGGCGGGCCGCCCGGCCGACCGCCATGCGCACTGGGCCGCGACCGGGCAGCGCTCGCACCTGGGCGCGCGGGCCGTGCATACCAGGGCGCCCAACTCCATGATCGAGACCGCCCAGCGCGGCGCGCCGACCGGCGGGATCAAAGACTCGGCCAGGCGTCGCTCGGCGGCCGTCGTCGTCTTCGGCGGGTGCTCCTCGCCGCGTACGGCTCGTGCCAGCACGCGGCGGACGTTGGTGTCCAGGACGGCGTGACTGCCGCCATAGGCGAAGCTCGCCACGGCGGCCGCCGTGTAGTCGCCGATCCCCGGCAGCGCGCGCAGCTCGTCGTACGTCGACGGCACCCGCCCGCCGTACTCCGCCGTGATGGCCCTGGCGCACGCGTGCAGGTTCAGGGCACGCCGCGGGTAGCCGAGGCGTCCCCAGTGGCGTACGGCTTCGCCCGGGGGCTCTTCCGCGAGGGCCTCGGGGGACGGCCAGCGCGCCATCCAGTCCGTCCAGACGGGCAGCACCCGCGACACCGGCGTCTGCTGGAGCATGATCTCGCTGACCAGGATGCCCCAGGGGGTCGCTTCGGGACGCCGCCACGGCAGGTCCCGATTGTGCTCGGCGTACCACTGGAGGATCGGTTCACGAAGCGAGACGGCCACGATCAGACCCTATCCGCCAGATTCTGTCCGACAGACCCTGTCCGCCCCTCCGCATCCGGCCACAAGTTCCACATCCGACCATAAGTGCCGCCTGAGCTCCGCCATCGGATCCTCTTGTCGCGGCGTGCCGTTTCCCCTGGAAGGGTAGGGCTCACCATACTGAGAGTATGGATCCGGACACGTTCCGTGGTGATGTCGGTGTCGAGGGGGCGGACGTCTACTGGCGCCGCAGGGTGTCGGTGCTCACGGGCATGCTCGTCGTTGTGGCGGTGGTGGCATGGGCCTGCACGAGCGCCTCCGGCAAGCCGGGTGACAAGACGGGTGGCGTCAGGGCCACCCCGGGAGCCTCCGACCCGATGGTCGTCTCGCTGCCTTCCAGTCCCGCCTCGGGGAGCCCGTCGCCGACGGGCGCCGCCGCCCTCGCCGCGCAGGCCGAACCGTCTCCGTCGCCGTCCGCTTCGCGCTCTCCGTCGCCCAAGCCGGCGAAGCCGCGGCGGCCCGGCGATCCCTGCGATCCCAAGAACCTGGTGATCGCCCTGCGCAGTGGTCAGAACGTGTACGCCGGGGACGCCGCGCCCACGTTCCTCCTGACCGTGGTGAGCACCGATCGGATCGAGTGCACGGTCGACGTGGGGCCGCGCACGCTGGAGATGCGGGTGACGTCGGGCGGGCAGCGGATCTGGTCGACGGCGGACTGCGTGGCGGGTGAGGGCGTCGACCGGCAGACGCTCGAACGCGGCATCCCGTACGTCCGCTCGATCACCTGGGACCGCCGCCGCTCGGGGACCGTCTGCTCGGGCAAGCGTCCGACGGCCGGGCCGGGCACGTACGTCGCGAGCGCCCACTCCGGCCATCTCAAGAGCCCTAAGGTCGTGTTCCACCTGCGCTGAGGCTCGGCTCGGCAATGGCGACCGAGGCCTGGAAACAGCGACCGAGGCTTGGGTACGGTGACCGAGGCTTGGGTACGGCGACCGAGGCTCAGAGGTAGCGATCGAGGATGGTGGCGTCGGCGAGGCGGGACAGCCCCTCGCGGACGCTGCGGGCCCGGGCCTCGCCGACGCCCCCCACGGCCTGCAGGTCGTCGGTGCTGGCGGCGAGGAGCTTCTGCAGCCCCCCGAAGTGGTCGACGAGCCGGTCGACGATGGCCCGGGGGAGCCGGGGCACCTTGGCGAGCAGCCGGAAACCGCGGGGACTCACCGGCGCGTCCAACGTGCCCACTCCCGAGTGGCCGAGCACGTGGGCGACCTTCACCAGATCGAGCAGATCGGCCGAGGACAGCTCGTCCAGCTCGTGCATGGCGTCCGTGAAACTCCGGGGGTGCCGGGCAGGCGGGCCCGACGAGGCGGGGGAACCGGTCGAGGCGGGCGGGTCGGGGAGATAGTCGCGGACTATCTGCTCGCGGTCGGTGTCCACGCCGGCGACGAGCTCGTCGAGTTGGAGTGACAGCAGCCGGCCGTCGGTGCCGAGCTCGACGACGTACTCCTCGATCTCCCCGGCGATCCGACGGACCATCTCCAGCCGCTGGATGACCACGGCCACGTCCCGGACCGTGACGTGATCCTCGATCTCCAGAGCCGACAGGGTGCCGGACACCTCGTCGAGCCGCTTCTTGTAGCGCTCCAGGGCCGCCAGGGCCTGGTTGGCCTTCGAGAGGATCGCCGCCGAGTCCTCCAGGACGTATCGTTTGCCGTCAAGATAGAGCGCGATGATCCGCATCGACTTGCTGATGGCGATGACGGGCAGCGAGGTCTGCTTGGCCACCCGCTGGGCGGTGCGGTGCCGCGTGCCCGACTCCTCGGTCGGGATGGCCGGATCGGGCACGAGGTGCACGGCCGCCCGGACGATCCGCGAGCCGGCGTGGTCGAGCACGATCGCGCCGTCCATCTTGGCCAGCTCGCGCAGCCGGGTGGCCGAGAACTCGACGTCGAGCGTGAAACCGCCGGTGCAGATCTCCGCCACGGTGCGGTCATAGCCCAAGACGATCAGACCGCCGGTGTAGCCGCGCAGGATGCGCTCCAGCCCGTCGCGCAGGGCGGTGCCCGGCGCGATGGCGGCCAGCACGGCCCTCCTGCGCTCGTCCGATCCCTTGTCGTCGTCCAGCACCCTCTCCCTCGCGATCGGACGGCCGTCCCGCCAGCTTACCGGCGTACCCCCTCTTCACCCCTGTCTCACTTGACGTGTGCGAGGGCGTCCCAGACGTTGTCGACCTCGGTCACCTCGAAGCCGGGCGCGAAGGCCCTGGTCCGCGCGTCGGAGGGCCGCAGGGCGATCAGGTTGCCACGGGCGACCACGTTGCCGCGGCGCGGCGGCGCGGACTCCAGCGAGTTGCTCTCGTCGTCCAGGGAACCGGTGGGGACGATGGCCCGGGTGAAGCCCAGCCGGGCCGCCTCGGCGAGCCGCCGCCGCACCTCGCGCACCTGGCGCAGCTCGCCCGCCAGCCCGACCTCGCCGAGCACGACGAGCCCGGCGGGCAGCGGGGTGTCGCCGAAGGCGCTCACCACCGACAGCATGAGCGCGAGGTCGACCGACGGATCGGTCAGCCTGATGCCGCCGACGGTGGCGGTGAACACGTCGCATTTGCTGACGCTGGCGCGCAGTCGCCGCTCCATCACCGCGAGCACCAGCGCCACGCGGTAGGGGTCCAGACCGGACGAGGTCCGCCGCGGCTGCGGGGCCTCGGTCGGGCCGACGAGGGCCTGCAACTCGGCCGGGAACGGCCGGGTGCCCTCGATCGTGACCGTGACGCAGGTGCCCGGCACCGGCTCGCGGTGCCGGGACAGGAACATGCCGCTCGGGTCAGAGATGCCGGTGATCCCGCCTTCGTGCAGGTCGAAGCAGCCGACCTCGTCCACCGGGCCGAACCGGTTCTTCACCGCGCGCACCAGCCGCAGCCGGGAGTTGCGGTCGCCCTCGAAATGCAGGACCACATCCACCAGGTGCTCGAGCACCCGGGGGCCGGCGATCGAGCCGTCCTTGGTCACATGGCCGACGAGCACGGTGGACATGGCGCGCTCCTTGGCCAGGCGCACCAGGTTGCCCGCGACCTCGCGGACCTGGGTGACGCCGCCGGGCACGCCGCTGGCGTCGGCCGAGCCGATCGTCTGCACCGAGTCGACGATCAGCAGCGTCGGCTGCACCTTCTCGACATGGGTGACCAGCGCGGACAGATCGGTCTCCGCGGCGAGATACAGCCTGTCCTCGATCGCGCCGATCCGGTCGGCCCGCATCCGCACCTGGGCGGTGGACTCCTCGCCGGTGATGTAGAGCACGGTCTCCCCGCGTGCCGTGCGGGCGGCGGCCTCCAGCAGGAGTGTGGACTTGCCGATCCCGGGCTCACCGGCCAGCAGCACGACGGCGCCGGGCACCAGGCCGCCGCCGAGGACGCGGTCGAGCTCGTCGACCCCGGTCGTCCTGGCGCTGACGGTCTCGGCCTTCACCTGGCCGATCGGCACGGCAGGAGCCGACACGGCGCCGGGCTTGACCACGTTCACGCCCTGCCGGGCGGTCGCCTCTTCGACCGTGCCCCAGGCCTGGCACTCCCCGCACCGGCCGACCCACTTGACGGTCGTCCACCCGCACTCGCCGCACCGGTACGCCGGCTTCGCTGCCTTGCTCACGACCGGGAGGCTACCTGGCCCGGCTGACAATCCCCATGGGATTCAGGAGTCGCTTCAGAAATACCGCCAGCGCAGGACGTTGGGGTAGGCGAGTTCGAGGCCGGGCGTCTCCGTGATGGCCGCCTCGGCCACCTCCGGGGTGAACTCGATGCGGAGCACCGCCTCCAGGTCCGCCCGTGACCCGAAGACCATGCGCAGGTCGAGCTCCCTACGCTGCCAGCCCTGCCGTACCCAGAACCGCTCGACCGCCTCGGGAGAGTAGGACGGAACCGACCGGAGGAACCAGCGGCCGAAGGCGCCACGGGAGCCGTCGAGGTCCACGACGAAGGCCGCGCCGCCGCGCCGTACGACCCGGGTCAGCTCCCGCAGGCCCGGCTCGCAGCCCGGTCCGAAGAAGTAGGCCCAGCGGGCGACGGCCACGTCCACCGACGCGTCGGGCAGTGGCAGCGACTGGGCGGTGCCCGTACGGACGGCGACGTTGCCCAGTGCGGCGCAGCGTGCGGCGGCCATGGCCGCGAGGTCGGCGTGCGGTTCGATCCCCACGACGCGCCCGGCGGTCACGGCCAGCGAAGGCAGGTGGAAGCCGGTCCCGCAGCCGATGTCGAGCACGGTCGCGCCGTCCCAGGGCCGGATCGCCCGCATGGCGCAATCCACGGCGCCGTCTGGATCCACCGCGCGATTTTCCAGTTCGTAGACCTGGGGGGAGTTCCAGATGTTCGGGCTGGGTATGGCCCCGCTCACGATCCGCGCCATGCGCCCACGATAGGCCTCACCGGGCCCGCACGCGGCTTAGGCTGGATCCGTGAACGGGCGCAGGGACCGCCAGGGGAGGCGGGCTTGATGAGTAACATCCGCGTGCCCAACGCGAAGGTGGCGCTCTCGACGGCGTCGGTCTATCCGGAGCGTACGCCGGATGCTTTCGAGTTGGCCGCACGCCTGGGCTATGACGGCGTCGAGATCATGGTGGGCCAGGATCCGGTGAGCCAGGACGTCGACGTCCTTCAGCGGCTCAGTGATCATTACGAGATCCCGATCCTGGCCGTGCACGCGCCATGTCTGCTGGTCACGCAGCGGGTCTGGGGCCGTGACCCGTGGGTCAAGCTGCGGCGGGCCCGCGACGCGGCCGAGCGGCTGGGCGCCTCCACCGTGGTGGTCCACCCGCCGTTCCGCTGGCAGCGCGACTACGCCAGGGAGTTCGAGGCCGGGCTGGCGCGCATGCGCGAGGAGACCGACATCGTCTTCGCAGTGGAGAACATGTTCCCCCTTAGAGCCAGGGGCAGCGAGGTCGTGCCGTACGCGCCGGACTGGGATCCGGTCGACTACGACTTCCCGCAGGTGACGCTCGATCTGTCCCACACGGCGGTGTCCGGCTCCGACGCGATGGAGATGGCCGTCAAGCTCGGGGACCGTCTCGCCCACCTCCACCTGGCCGACGGCATCGGCACCACCAACAAGGACGAGCATCTGGTGCCGGGGCGGGGCACGCAGCCGTGCGCGCAGATCCTGGAGCGTCTGGCGACCACCGGCTACACCGGCCTCATCGTGCTGGAGATCAACACGCGTAAGGCGGCCAGCCGTACCGAGCGGATCGACGACCTCGCCGAGGCACTCGCCTTCGCCCGGCTGAACTTCGCCGCGTCCGCGGCGGCTTCATGATCGAGCATGACGGAACACAACCAGACATTGCCGCACGTGGCGGACACGGCGGAGGCACGGCGGCGGCCGGGGCGGCCCGGCCGCCGGCCCGGCTCGGCCGACACCCGTGGGGAGATCCTCGCCGCTGCGCGCAAGGTCTTCGCCGAGAAGGGATTCGACAAGGCCACGATCCGGGGCATCGCACGGGCCGCCGGGGTCGACCCCGCCCTGGTCCACCATTACTTCGAGACCAAGGACGGGGTGTTCGTCGCGGCCATGCGACTGCCGTTCGATCCGGCCGTCGTGATTCCCATGATCGTCAATGGTCCGCGTGAGGAGGTCGGCGAACGCCTGGTGCGCTTCATCCTGACGATGACCGGTGATCCGAACGCGCGCGAGCACGTGCTGGGCCTGCTGCGGACCGCCATGGTAAACGAGCAGGGCGTGGCCATGGTGCGGGAGTTCTTCTCGTCCGCCGTGCTGGGCCGGGTCGGCGCGGAGCTGGGCGTTCCGCAGATCAGGATGCAGACCGCCTTCTCCCAGATGCTGGGTATGGTCATGGCCAGGCACATCATGCGGCTGGAGCCGCTGGCGTCGGCCGGCACCGAGGAACTGGTCGAGCTGCTGGCCCCAACCGTTCAGCGCTACCTCACCGCGTGACCTGACCACGTCACCTGATCACGTGACCTGATCGGGTGATCTGACCGTGTGGCCTGATCCGGTCGGACGGCGTCACCGGGACGCCGCATGACCTGACCCCGCGTAATCTGGGCCAGAGCCTTGTTCTAGCATCGGCCTTCAAGTAGCCATCGGTGATGGACATATGTTACTCGCCGGTACCATTCGGTGTGCCCTGTCACCGTTCCATATGGGAGGAACCCGTGCTCTGGGTAGCGATAATCGGGCTCGTCATGACCGTGGCCGCGGTCGCCTTGGCCGGACGCCGTGTACTGTTCCTCTTCCGGCTCGCCACCAGCGGCCAGCCCGCCCCGGAGCGGATCGAGCACGCCAAGGCGAACGTGGGCACCGAGATCAAGACCCAGCTGGTGGAGGTCTTCGGTCAGCGCAAGCTGCTGAAATGGACGCCCTCCGGCACCGCGCACTTCTTCGTGATGTGGGCGTTCTTCATTCTGCTGACCGTCTACATCGAGGCGTACGGCGCGATCATCAAGGGCGCGATCACGGGGCACGCCGACTTCCACATTCCCTTGATCGGCACCTGGCCGGTGCTGGGCTTCCTGCAGGACTTCATCGCGGTCGCCTGTCTGCTCGGCCTGGTCGCCTTCTCCGTCATCAGGATCAAGAACTCGCCCAAGAAGCTGGGGCGTGACTCCCGGTTCGCCGGCTCGCACCTGGGCGGCGCCTGGCTCACGCTGTTCATGATCTTCAACATCATCTGGACGCTGTTCCTGGCCCGTGCCGCCGCGGTCAACACCGGCAACTTCCCCTACAAGTCCGGGGCGTTCGCCTCCGAGGCGGTCGCCAAGATCCTGCCGCACGGTGAGACGGCCGCGGAGTTGCTGGAGCAGGTCGCGCTGCTGCTGCACATCGGCTTCATGCTGGTGTTCCTGGTGTTGGTGGTGAACTCCAAGCACCTGCACATCTTCACCGCGCCGCTGAACGTGCTGTTCTCCCGCCGCCCGGACGGCATGGGCGCGGCGCAGCCGATGCGCAGCAACGGCAAGGTGCTGGACTTCGAGGAGGCCGACCCCGACGTCGACGTCTTCGGCCGCGGCAAGATTCAGGACACCACGTGGAAGGGCTTCCTGGACTTCTACACCTGCACCGAGTGCGGCCGCTGCCAGTCCCAGTGCCCGGCGTGGAACACCGGCAAGCCGCTGTCGCCCAAGATGCTCATCCTGGACCAGCGTGACCACGCGCTGGCGGTGGCGCCGTACCTGCTGGCCGGCGAGGAGGAGCGGGCCGGCTTCGGTGAGGACGTGCTGGCGCTGCTGGACAAGCCGCTGGTGGCCGAGGACGGGGTCATCCACCCCGACGTGCTGTGGTCGTGCACCAACTGCGGCGCGTGCGTGGAGCAGTGCCCGGTGGACATCGAGCACATCGACCACATTCTCGACATGCGCCGCTACCAGGTGATGATCGAGTCGTCCTTCCCCTCCGAGGCGGGCGTCATGCTCAAGAACCTCGAGAACAAGGGCAACCCGTGGGGCATGTCGGAGATGAAGCGGGCCGAGTGGATCGAGGAACTCGCCTTCGAGGTCCCGATCGTGGACGAGAAGATGCCCGCCGACACCGAGTACCTGTTCTGGGTCGGCTGCGCCGGGGCGCTGGAGGACCGGGCCAAGAAGACCACCAAGGCGGTCGCCGAGCTGCTGCACATCGCCGGGGTGAAGTTCGCCGTGCTGGGCCCGATGGAGGCCTGCACCGGGGATCCGGCCCGCCGGTTGGGCATGGAGTTCCTGTTCAACATGCTCGCCCAGCAGAACATCGAGACGCTGAACGACGCGGGCGTGAAGAAGATTGTGGCCACCTGCCCGCACTGCTTCAACACCCTGGCCAACGAGTACCCGCAGCTCGGTGGCATGTTCGAGGTCGTCCACCACACCCAGCTGCTGGCCCGCCTGGTCGAGGAGGGGAGGCTCACCCCGATCACGCCGATCGAGGAGAAGATCACCTACCACGACCCGTGCTTCCTGGGCCGGCACAACAAGGTGTACGCCCAGCCGCGCGACATCATGGCCAAGGTCCCCGGTGTCCAGGCGCAGGAGATGCACCGCTGCAAGGACCGCGGGTTCTGCTGCGGCGCCGGCGGCGCGCGCATGTGGATGGAGGAGCGGATCGGCAAGCGCATCAACACCGAGCGGGTGGACGAGGCGCTGACCACCGATCCGGACACCGTCTCCACGGCCTGTCCGTTCTGCCTGGTCATGCTCGGCGACGCGATCAATGAGAAGAAGAACGCGGGCGAGGCCAAGGAGACCCTCGAGGTCGTCGACGTCGCCCAGCTTCTGATCAAATCCGTCAAGGGAGCGTAAAGCGTCTTTGCGGAAAGAATGCACTATTTGTGTAGGCGGTGTGTCAATCCGCGAGAAAGTGGGGTTTATCTGGTGACGGCGACAAAGTCTTTCTCCACATAACAGGAGAATCACGGTAACCTCAACGTTGGCTCAATCGACGGGGAGGGAGCTGGACGGTGCGCTCGGCAACGAGGTTGACGGGGTTGGTCGTCACCGACGCGGAGGTCACCCTGGCCGATGTCCTCTCCCTCCGGATCGCCGTCGAGGAGCCGTTGGCCGACGGCACCCTGCTCGTCCTGCGCCAGCGGGGCAGCGGGGTGGAACGTCACGTGACACTTGGTTCCCCCGACGGCGAGCGGTCCACGGACCGGCGGAGCGGGCGCCTGCGGACGTCGGACGCGAGCGTCGCGGTCTCGCTCGCGCCGCTGGCGCTCACCCCCGGTCGATGGGACGCCTATCTCCAGCAGGGCGACTCCCGGACCCGGATCCGGAGCGTCGACCCGGGCTTCTCGCTCGACCGGCTCGACGCGTACGCGCTGGGGCGGCGCACGATGGCCTACCGCACCTATCGCACCCGCAACGGCTTCCTGGCCATCAAGATCGATCACGCCGAGCCGATCGCGGATGTCCGGGCGGTGTGGTTCCGGGAAGGGCGGTTCGAGGTGACCGGGCTGCTCGCCTACACCGGCCTCGGCGACGACGAGCAGCATCACGAGGCCAGGCTGACCATGCGGCTCGCCAACCTGGACGGCGACTTGCCGAACGGTGACCTACTGCACGGTGACCCACTGCACGGTGGCCTACTGCACGGTGACCTACTGCACGGTGACCTACCGGCCGAGACCGCGGGGGCCGCACCCCAGATCGTCGTCGCGGCCACCGTCCACGGGGTCCGGTTCCACGCCGCGCTGTCGCTGTGCGACGTGCTCGCCGCCACCCCGAACGGCCAGGGCGTCTGGGTGCCGCACCTGGACGTCGACGGGATGGGCCGGCGGCTGCCGCTGGGCGCCCGGCTCGACGACGTCGAGGGCAAGCGGCGCCGGGTCCCCTACCCCCATGCCCTGATGGACGGCGTTCCCATCAGACCCGCCTTCACCATCGACGACGAGTTGCGGCTTGAGGTGGGAGTGTGAAGATCACCTTCCTGGTGCCCTCGGCGTACGGCATGCGCGGAGACGTCCGCGCCACCCTGAACCTCGCGGGAGAACTCGCCGCACGGCACGAGGTGGAGGTGGTGAGCGTACGGCGGACCAGGGAGACGCCCTTCTTCCCCGTCGACCGTCGGGTCACGATGCGGTGGCTGGTGGACGCCCGTCCCCGCGCACGCAGGCTGCTGCCACGCGGGCAGATGCGCACCGAGGTCGCCCTGTGGCGAATGCTGCGCGGGCTGCGCAGCGAGGTGCTGGTGACCGCCCGGCCGACGCTGAGCGTCCAGGCGGCCAGGCACGCGCCGCGGCACGTCATCCGCATCGCGCGGGAGTGGACCCGGCCGGCCGTACCGGGCCCCGTCCAGCGCTTCTATCCGCGCCTGGACGCCGTCGTGACCAGCACGGAGAGCGGACGGGAGGAGTGGGCCGACCTACTTGAGGATGATCTGTCCGTACACGCCATCCCGGACGCGCTCCCGACGGGGCCGTGGCCGCGTTCGCGCATGGACAACAGGATCGTCAGCGCGGGCGGCCGGTTGGTGCGGGGCAAGGCGTACGACCGGCTCATCCGCGCGTTCGCGATAGTCGCGGACAAGCGCCCGGACTGGCGGCTGCGGCTCTATGGCAGTGGGCCCGAGGAACGGCGGCTGCGTGCCCTGGTCCAGGAGCTCGAGTTGCACAACCACGTCTACTTCATGGGCGTCACGCCCGATCTGCCGGGCGAGTTCGCCAAGGCGTCCATCATCGCGGTGCCGTCCAGACAGGAGGTGCTCGGGATGGCGGTGATCGAGGCGCTGAGCTGCGGGGTGCCGATAGTCGGGTTCGACGGGGCGCGCGGCCCACGGGGTTTCCTGCGTCCCGGACGGGACAGCGTCCTGGTCCCCGAAGGCGACGACGAGATCGAGTCGTACGCCGGGGCACTGCTCGGGCTCGTCGACGACGAGCGCCGCCGCATGGCGCTCGCCGCCGGTGCGCTGGAGTCCGCGTCGGCGCACGCGGCGCCCGCCATCGTCGGCCGCTGGCAGGAACTGATGTACGGCCTGCGCTCTCGGGAGTAGCCGCGGCCCGGCGTCATCTTCCGGCGTCGTCTCCCGGCGTCGTCTTCCGGCGTCACTCCCCGGTGTTGACATGGGGGCGATATGGGGGGTCGATAAGGGGTGCGATATGGGCTTCGACACCGGGTTTCGATACGGGGAGAGGGTATGGTGGGGGCATGCACGGGTACAGCGGGGACAAGCAGGCATACCTCACCCGCCTGCGCCGGATCGAGGGCCAGATCCGCGGGCTGCAGCGGATGGTCGAGGAGGATGCGTACTGCATCGACATCCTCACCCAGGTCTCCGCGGCCACCCGCGCACTGCAGGCCGTGGCCCTCGGGCTGTTGGAGGACCACATCGGGCACTGTGTCGCGGAGGCAGTGAGCCACGGTGGACCGCAGGCGGAGGAGAAGGTGAAGGAGGCCTCGGCCGCCATCGCCCGTCTCGTCCGGTCGTGAGCCGGAATGGTTCCGTACGGAACCGTATGGCCTGAGCTCGCCCCGTTCGGGGCCGTGCCGTGGAGTAGCGGCGAAAACCGCCCCGGACTCGTCGAGAGGAGTCCGGGGCGGCCGCTATGGCTTCAGTGGCTCGCCGAAGTCCGCAACCCCAGCGCGTTGTCGAGCTCTTCCAAGGTCAGTCGGTCGTCTGCGATGTTCACGGCCTCCAGCACCTCGGCATAGAGCGCGATCTCGTCCAACGCGACACGGTCATGGACCCGAGAGTCCAGGTCGTCGTGCCCCACCGCGTCGTCCTTCCTTCCGCAGCCAACACCCATCACGAGGTTACGTCCGGGTACCTTTCCGGGACATGGCCCATCGGGACCATTCCGCCGGGCGTCATCCGTCCCCCCGTGACCATTTCCGCGATAGCGGGATCACGATTTGATGAAACGGTTGGTGATGGTGGGAAAGGATTGCTAAGCGGGTAAGACGGAAATATCACCAACTCTCGGATCTTGGGGTGGTACGGCTATGACCCCGCCCACGACGGGGGGAGCGGATCGTCGCGCTCGTGGATCAGGCACTGGACGACCGCCCGGCAGACGGCGAAACCGTTCGTCGGGGTCGAGGTGCCGGTGAGCCGGCACCAGGCCAGCCCGGTGGCGTAGGCAGAGCCGAGCAGTGCGGCAGCGGTGTCCCGGTCGGGGGGAAGAATCGCGACCGGGAGGGTGCCGTTTCGCGGCCAGCACCCGCGCAGCGGATGCCGTGGATCCGAAAGCGAGGCATACAGCGCGTCACGCAACTCGTCGTCGATCCACGGGTAGATGCGCGTCACGATGTCCGCGGTGCCGGAGGCGCCGGGCGCCCAATGTGGTTCCGCTGTGCCGCACACCCCCGCCACGTCGGCGGCGAGCAGCGCGGCGGCGGCCGTTCTGGGATCGACCCCGCGTGCGGCCAGGTAGCCCAGCGCCTCCACCATGTCGTACAGACTGTGCAGGAAGTGGTCCCCGGCCGAGAGCTCGGGCAGCGTCGCCGCGACCAGGTGCGGCGGACAGCGTGCCAGCCAGGCCTGCCGTACGGCACCGGCGTGGAGAGCCTGGTGGTCGAGCCAGGGCTGGGCGGACAGCGGTCCGACCATCGCGAGCAGGGCGTCGGCCCGTGGGCGGAACCGGGCGTCCGCGCGCAGCACGGCCGCGGTCTCGGCCATCACGCTCGCCAGGTGGAGGCCGGCCTGCTCGGCTCCCGACCGCATCCGCTCGACGTAGATGGTCACAAGAGCGTCGAAGGACCCCATCGGCAGCCAGCGCACCCAGTCGTCACCCGGTAGCGGCCGGGCGAAGAACTCGCCGAAAGTCGACAGCAGCACCTCGTTGCCGTCGAAGGCGGGCGCGTAGGCGCACCACATGATCGTGCCCCAGATGGCCGCGATCGTTCCGGCGACATCCCGGGCGAAGACCTCCCCGAACCCTCCGGTCAGGGGGAACTCATCGAGCGGTGCGCCCCGATGGGTCTTGATCAGCACCCGGATCCCCTCGGTGACGTCATGCGGCACGTCGGGCCCCACGAACGCCTGAACGGACCCCCGGTCGTAGGCGAAGTCGGGACCCGTGGGGATCAACTGGGGCGGCACCGGCGGTGTCACCGTCCCGAATACTCCCGGCGCCATCGGTGTTCCCGGGGCTCGGGGCGCTCCGGGTGCTCCCGGGCGTGCGGCCGACCTGAGCGCGGGATGCGACGGAGGAGCGGACAGATGCCAGCGGCCGTCGGCGCGGTCGAGCCGGTACCACCGGGCGTGTGCGCCGAACACCCACTGCGAGCCGTCCGGAGTGGTCAGCACGCGCTGGGCGATGGCCTGGGTCTTCGTGATCGGCGGAAGCGTGATCCAACGCGGATCACCGACCATGGCGCGAACATCCCGTTCCGTCGCCGTGAACCCGTCCCACCACACGCGGCCATGCTAGTTCCGCAGTGGTCGCGCGGCACCGCCACGGTCCTACCACGGCTCCGCCGCAGCACCGCCACGGCCCTGCCACAGCACCGCCACGGTCCTACCATGGCCCTGCCACAGCACCGCCACGGCATTGCCGCGTCACTGCCGCAGTGGCTCCGGGGTAGTTTCGGGAGTGGTTCGGCAGTGGTTCGGCGGTGGCTCCGCGGTAGTTCCGCGCTGCAAGTTTCATATAGTGCAACAGGCTGACCTGCCGGAACGCCGAATGAGGCGATGGGCGGTCACAAAGTGATCGTAACCTCTTGGCATAACCCTTTCCCGGCGTATGGAATAGGCCATCGTGACGGAGAATCAGCGCAGGGGGTCCGAGCAGGAGACGGTCTCCGACGACGCCGCGTCGGAGAGTACGGTTGCCCGCGGCGTGGCTGCCGAGGACGCGGCGGAGCCTGACGGCGGGCGGGTGGACCCGCCGCCGCGGCCTGACCTGTCATCCCGCATTTCCAGCGCCATGTCGTCTTCATCTGGGATGTCGTCACGGGTCCTGTCCCGCCCGGGTGACCGTACGGCCCTGCTCATCTGGTTCTTCTGGCACGTCGCCACGTACATCTACATGGTTCTGGCGGCCCCCGGCCGTACGGAGGCTCCCATCCTCGACCGGCTCACGCCGTGGGACTCCGACAATTTCATCGCCATCGCCCAGTACGGCTATGACGGCCCGCCGGACATGCCCGACGCGCCGAAGCTCACCGCCTTCTTCCCGGGCCTGCCACTGCTCCTGCGCTCCATGCACGTGGTCATCGAGGACTGGAGTCTCGCGATCGTCCTGGTCTCGTTCGTCGCGAGCGCCGTCGTGGCGGTGGCGCTGTCGCGGCTGAGCGAGTCGTACCACGAGGGCAGCGGCGTCTGGACCGTACTGGCGTTCTTCCTCAGCCCCTTCGCGGTGTTCATGCTCGCGGGGTATTCGGAGGCGCCGTTCCTCGCGCTGGCCATCCCCGCGTGGCTGCTGGCCCGCAAGGGCCGTTGGGAGGCCGCCGCCGTCTGTGCGGCTTTCGCGTCGTGTGTCCGCATCTCCGGGCTCTTCCTCGCCCTCGGTCTGGCCGTAATGTTCCTCGTCGCACGCAATGGTCTGCGCGGCGTCGGCTGGCGCAAGGCACCCTGGCTGGCGCTGCCGGGGGTGCCGGTGCTGGCCTACATGCTCTATTTGTGGGGTCGTACGGGAAACCCGCTGGAGTGGAAGCACGTCGAGGCGGAGTACTGGGGTCGATACGCGGAACTGCCCTGGACCGTGCTCAAGAACACGTGGCAGCGCTCGCTGGAAGACCCGGTGAGCCTGCAGACGTCCTATCGTGAGGAGATCCTGGCGGCCGCCGTGCTGGTGGTGCTGATCATCTGGCAGCTCGTCCGTCGCCGGTGGGCCGAGTTGGCCTATCTCGCGCCGCAGGCCGTGGCGCTGCTCGCGATGTCGTCCTTCTATATGTCGGTGGGCCGAGCCTCGCTGCTGTGGTGGCCGCTCTACCTGTCGATCGGCATCGCCGGAGCACGAAAGCCCTGGGTTTTCATGGCCTACCTATCGGTCGCTGCACCGGTCATGGCAATCAATGTCGGAAATTTCACCACTGGCGCCTGGGTGGGTTGATCGATTTCTGGCTATGTCACCGGTTATGGGGGGATTTGTCGCTCATGACCGGACTGGATGGCCGGTGCTGGTGGTGGTCGCCGGTTTCGCGGTCATCTCGATGACGGTGGCCTGCACCACGACCGTTGGGCACGCCGGCGCCCGGGGCGTGCCCGGAGGCTCCGGGGCCGCCGACAGCCGTGCCGACGGCCGTGTCGGCGCCAGGACTGACGGCCGTGTCGGTGGCAGGAGTGATGGCCGTGTCGGCGGTCGTGTCGGTGGCAGACTCGAGAACAGGTCCGGGGCCGGCGGACACCGGGTCAACGTACTGACCTATAACGTCTGCGCGGCCGACAACCGAGACGGCACCTGCACCCGCAATCTGACCCGGGGACGGCGCAAGCTGTGGGCGAGCCGGGTAGCCGGGCTCATCCGGAGCCGGAAAGTGGACGTCGCCTCCTTCACGGAGATGTGCTACGCCCAGGTGAACCTCCTGAAGCGTGAGCTTCCCCACTACCGGATGGTCTGGTACGGCATAGCCCGGGGCGGCGGGAACAAATGCCGTCGGCTGTGGAGCGACCTCCTCACCACGAAGGCCACGCCGCCGCCGGATGGAAAGCGCTTCGGCATGGCCCTGGTGCTGAAAGGCCGAGTCGACGGAGCTCCGCTGCGGCGGATGCTAAGGGTTGACCGGGCTCCGGCCAGCGAGAACACCACGATTCACCCGCGTGGCCTGCTATGCGCGCGAACCACCACGGGCCCCCGCCGCTCAGTATGCTGCGTGACACACATCTCGGACACCGAATCCCCCCGCCAGGTAATCGACATCGTCGCGCGGTACGCCGGTCGCAGTCCGGTGATCCTGAGCGGTGACTTCAATCGTCTGCCCGAGGACCGTCAGCTCGCTCCCGTGTACGGCCTGGGCAAGGGCGAATACACCGAGGTGGATGCGGTGCCGAATGGCGAAACCGACCGGGCGGCCGCACCCACGACCAGGGGCGGCCGAAAGATCGACTACATTTTCGCCAGTGAGGACGACTACCGTACGGCGGGTGCCGAGGTGATCAAGACTCGGCCTGAGCTTTCCGACCACAGACCGCTGGTGGGAACACTCATCATGAAAGCCCGCGTCCCATAGCCCGCGCCGACTTCGCTGAGTAAAACCACTTCGAGTTAGGCCAGTCGGAGCTGAGCCAGTCGGAGTCAAACCAGTCAGAGCGAAGCCAGTGTGACGAAAGCTTGCCTTGTGAAAGCGGCTTGGGCCTCACAACGGCCGCATCGCGAGACGCATCACAACTCCACGGCCTGCGAATGGCGGCGCGCCTTCGCCCGGTATCGCTCCGGCGTTTGGGCGAAGGAGGCCCGGTCGTCATCGGTGAGTTCGCGAACGATCTTCGCGGGGATCCCGGCGACCAGGACGCCCGCCGGGATCTTCCTGCCCGGTGGGACCAGGGCTCCGGCCGCGATCAGGGAACCCGCTCCGATCACCGCGCCGCCGAGCACGACCGCGCCGATCCCGATGAGTGCCCCGGTCTCCACCCTGGCGCCGTGGACCATCGCTCGGTGGCCCAGGCTCACCCGGTCGTCCAGGACCGTGGGCTCTCCGGGATCCGCATGAAGGCAGCACAGGTCCTGAATGTTGCAGTCCGCGCCGACCTCGATCCGCTCGTCGTCGCCCCGCAGCACGGAGCCGTACCAGACGTTGGCCCCCCGATCGAGCCTCACCCGCCCGACTACCACCGCGCCCGGTGCCACCCAGGCCTCGGGATGAATGGTCGGAGTGTCGTCGTCGTCCAGGCCAGCTATGTACGGCATGCCGCCATGATTCCACGGGCACCGTGAGCAGCCCGTCCCGGCATCTCACGACAGCCGTGACCGATGCAGTCGATCACGTGCGCTGGTGCCTTCTGGCGGG